>JAYURJ010000228.1:0-8817 GCA_043756275.1 Betaproteobacteria bacterium
TTTGAATTCCGTGACAAAGCCATGCTTGAGTTCCGCCACCAGCGTCGGACCGGAAAGCGTAATTTCATCCAGCCCGTCTTCGCCATGCACCACCATCACGTGCTTGGAGCCGAGCTCCTTGAGCACCCGTGCCTGTATGCCCACCAGATCGCTGTGAAAAACACCCATCACCTGATTCGGCGCACCGGCCGGGTTCGTCAACGGCCCAAGAATATTAAGAATTGTGCGCATGCCCAATTCCTTTCTGATCGGCGCGGCGTACTTCATCGCCGGATGATGAATCGGCGCGAACATGAATCCTAATCCAACCTGTTTGATCGATTCCGCAACCTGCGCAGGCGACAGATTCACATTCACGCCCAACACTTCCAACACATCAGCACTACCGGATTGTGAAGAAACGGATCGTCCACCGTGCTTGGCAACTTTCGCACCCGCCGCCGCCGCGACAAATGCGGCTGCAGTGGAAATATTGAATGTGTGCGCCTTGTCGCCACCAGTGCCGCACGTATCCACCAGATTCGGCAAATCCCCAACATCAACCTTGGTGGCGAATTCACGCATTACCTTCGCCGCCGCCGCGATTTCCGACACTGTCTCGGATTTCACATGCAGGCCCATCAGAATGGCTGATAGTTGTACAGGCGACACTTTTCCTTCCATCACCTGCCGGAACAAATCGACCATTTCATCGAAGAAAATCTCGCGCTTATCCGAAAGACGGCTGATGGCTTCCTGTGCTGTAAACATGTTTAAACCTTCATGCTTAGAAAATTTTTCAATAACGCATGACCATGTTCAGTCATGATCGATTCCGGATGAAACTGCACACCTTCAACAGTGAGCGTCTTGTGCCGCACCCCCATGATCTCGCCGTCGTCTGTCCAAGCGGTAACTTCGAGGCAGTCGGGACAGGTTTCACGCTCAATGACGAGTGAGTGGTAGCGGGTAATTCGATACGGCGATGGCAGATTTGCGAACACGCCAGCATTCGTATGTGTCATCTGCGAAGTTTTACCGTGCATCAGTGTTTTCGCATGCACCACTCTGCCGCCGAATGCCTGCCCGATGCTTTGGTGTCCCAGACACACACCGAGAATCGGGATTTTGCCTGCGAACTTTTCAACAGTCGGCACGGAAATGCCTGCCTCCATCGGTGAACACGGGCCGGGCGAAATCACGATGCGTGCTGGTGCAAGTTTTTCAATATCGGCCAGTGAAATTTCATCATTTCGCTTGACGACAACTTCTTCGCCAAGTTCGCCGAAATACTGGACGAGGTTAAAGGTGAAGCTATCGTAATTATCGATCATGAGTAACATTTTTCTCTCCTCATGACGCGTTAGTGTCGATACCGAGCGATACCATTTCAGCGGCTCGCAACAAGGCCCGTGCCTTATTTTCGGTTTCCTGCCATTCCATTTCCGGCACCGAGTCCGCAACGATTCCTGCGGCCGCCTGCACGTATAGCGTGCCATCCTTCACCACGCCGGTACGAATCGCAATCGCCAGATCCATATTGCCGTTAAAGCCAAGATAACCCGCCGCACCCGCATAAACGCCGCGTTTGCTGGGCTCAAGCTCGTCGATGATTTCCATCGCCCGCACTTTCGGCGTACCCGCAACGGTGCCCGCAGGAAATGTCGCTCGAAGCAGATCGATGGGGCCGACATCATCACGAATTTCACCGTCAACATTCGAGACCAGATGCATCACATGCGAGTAACGCTCGACCACCATTTGCTCTGTCACCTTCACGCTACCGGTTTTTGCGATGCGGCCAATATCGTTGCGGCCCAAATCGATCAGCATCAGATGTTCCGCCAGTTCTTTGGGATCGTTCTTCAATTCGGTTTCGAGTTCCTGATCGCGTTCAGGTGTTTCGCCACGTTTTCGAGTGCCCGCGATCGGTCGAACCGTCACTTTGCTGCCCTCCTGCCGCACCAGAATTTCCGGCGACGCGCCAACGATATGAAAATCACCCATGTCGAAATAAAACATGTAAGGCGATGGATTAATGGAGCGCAGCGCCCGATAAAGATTGATCGGTGGCGCATCGAACGGCTGCGAAATGCGCTGCGAAATTTGCACCTGCATGATGTCGCCATCGACGATGTACTGCTTGCATTTCGCTACCGCCTTCAGATAATCATCTTTGCCAATTTCAGATTTGGGCTCGCTCGCTACCGTGCCTGGCACGTACACAGGCAGTGGCGCGTGTTGCCGCAACCCCAGACGCAGCTCGGTTAAGCGGCGCTGCGCATTGATGAATGCATTCGGTTTGCAAGGATCAGCGTAAACAATCAAATGCAGCTTGCCGGACAGGTTATCGACGACCGCTAATTCGTCCGACAGCATCAATAAAATATCGGGCGTGCCGAGCACATCTTTTTTTAGCGCATGTTCAGCCAGTTCCAGCTTGTGCTCAATGTAGCGCACGGTGTCGTAGCCAAAATAGCCTGCCAGCCCGCCTGCAAATCGCAGCGCACCTTCAATTGGCGCGGCGTTAAAACGCTTGCGGTATTTTTCGACAAACACCAGTGGGTCGTTGACAAAAACATGTTCCAGCGTTTCGGTCTGGCCACCCACTTTTGCCCGAACGATGGCGCATTCTTTGCCTTTTACGCGCAGCCATTCGTGCGCGGGCAAGCCGATGATCGAGTAACGGCCAAAGCGTTCGCCGCCAATGACGGATTCGAGCAGATAGGAAAACGGCTTGTTGGCCAGCTTGAGATAGATCGACAGCGGCGTATCGAGGTCCGCGAAGGTCTCAAGGGTGACCGGGATTCGGTTGTAGCCCTGCGCGGCGAGTGCCGCGAATTGGTTTTCGTTCATGATTTTTCAGCAGAAAAGTTGAAGTGGACGATGCAAAACAGCGGCAGCTAATTACTTAGCGCCAGTTATGCCATCGCCACGTCCAAACCTGTTTGCTGAAAGTCATGTTGAATTGGGAGAAATTATTGAGCAGGCACTAGCTTAACAAATTTTAGCGCGGCCGGAACATCGTCGATAAATACATCGCAATCGAGCCCGCGCAATTCCTGACCTTCGTTGTAGCCATACGGAACGATAAACACCGGGCAACCCGCCGCGCGCGCTGCCTCTGCATCGTTCACCGAATCGCCGATCATCAACAGCTCTGCGGTGGCGCATTCAAAAAACTTTGCCGCGTGTTGCAACGGCAGCGGATGCGGTTTCTTTTCGGGCAATGAATCGCCGGAGAGCGTGAGTTCGAAATATTGGCTGAGGCCGGATTTTTCGAGCAATGGCTTGGTAAATTTTTCGGCCTTGTTGGTTACGCAGGCCAAACGAAAACCTTTATCCCGCAAGGCATTGAGCCCATCGACCACACCGGGAAACGGGATCGATGTTTCGCTAAAACATTTTTCGTATTGCCGCTCAAAATTGGTAACGGCCACTTTCAGGGCCGTAGGGCCAACTTCACCGACAGCATCTTTGAGCGTCTTGGCAACGAGGTTGGCAATGCCTTTGCCAACATAGGTTTTGATCAGCGCAGCATCGAGCGGCGCGAAACCAAACGATGCCCGCATCATGTTGGCCGCAGCGGCGATATCGCCAACGGTATCGAGCAGCGTGCCATCCAGATCAAGCAACACCGCCTTGAGCGGAATGGGAAAGCTGAATTTCGGCTTGGCGCGGAACTTTGGCTTCTTCGCCACTACTTCCGCATCAATAAGGGCATCGGCCTGTGAGCCAATATCGGCGGGCATCTCCAAGGCAATGCCGCCAGAAGCCGCGCCAGTGCTAGACTTTGGCATTTCCACGTCAGTCGTCACGCGCGAACCTTTGCCAATTCACCACGCATCGCGTTGATCGTCGCCAGATAATCGGACTGCCCAAAAATCGCTGAGCCAGCGACAAAGGTATCGGCACCCGCGCGTGCAATCTCGGCAATATTATCGGTCTTCACGCCGCCATCGACTTCCAGCCAAATCTCTCGCCCTGATTTAGCCACTTCGGCGGCGATGCGTTTTTTAGCCTCCGCCAATTTCGCCAATGCCGAGGGAATGAATTGTTGCCCGCCGAATCCAGGATTGACTGACATGATGAGAATGAGATCGACTTTGTCCATCACATAATCAAGGTAGCTCAGCGACGTGGCCGGATTGAATACGAGCCCCGCCTTGCAGCCGTTTTCACGGATCAGCCCCAGCGTACGGTCAATATGGTCGGATGCCTCAGGATGAAAGCTGATGATGTCAGCACCCGCCTTCGCGAAGTCGGGCACGATCCGATCCACCGGTTTCACCATCAGGTGAACGTCGATGGGAATTTTGCTGCCGTCTGCGCGTTTGCTGTGTGGCCGCAGCGCTTCACACACCATCGGCCCGATGGTGAGATTGGGCACGAAATGATTGTCCATGACATCGAAATGGATCACATCTGCGCCGGCGGCGATGACGGCGCGCACTTCTTCGCCGAGACTGGCAAAATCGGCGGAAAGGATCGAAGGGGCAAGGCGAAAAGTCATGGAAACTCTTTCAGGAATATGGTTATTTTAGCGTGTTAGCATTCGCCCATGAGTGAGATAAAAAAATACGCAATCGATGTCACGGCACAGGCGTTTTATCTTCCCGAGCAATCGGATGAAGATAACGACCAGTACGTTTTTGCCTACGCAATTCGTATTTTTAATACGGGCCAAGTGTCGGCCAAAGTGATTAGCCGCCACTGGATCATCACCGATTCGGACAATCAGGTGCAGGAGGTGCGCGGCATGGGTGTGGTCGGGGAACAACCGACGATCATGCCGGGTGCATCGTACGAATACACGTCCGGCTCATCATTGAGCACGATGGTCGGCACGATGCGTGGCACTTACCAGATGATTGCCGAAGACGGCACAAAATTCGATGCCGTGATACCGGAATTCACGCTCTCGGTGCCGCGGGTGCTGCATTAGGGTTTGTCCTTCCCTACGGCATCCTGAGTGGGGCTTTCGGGCGGGTTAGGTTTCTTGCTTTTCGGGAACGTCCACCAGACGATAAACACCGCCAGCGCGAAGGCCAAAAATACCTGAGCAAATACCCACGCCATTTGTTTCTCCAATCCTAAGCTAAACCATATTCTAAAGCGATGCCCCAAACGGCACTGCGCAACGCGATTGCTATACTCGCGGCACGATGAGACAGACACAAAATTTATCGCTTCACTTTAACCGTGCCCGCTTTAACCGTATCGACTACGCGTATTTTCGCATTTCTATCCTGATCGCAGTCGCGGCCCTGCTGGCAAGCTGTGCGAGCAACCCGCCGTTGCTACCGCCGCCCGCGCCCAAATGCGCTGTGTGCGAGATATGCACCGTCTGTACGCCGCCGGTATCGATTGCGCCTGTCGCAATATCACCTGAACCACTGCCGCCCGTAATCGACGCGCCAGAACCCGAGCGCGGCCATCTCGAACTCGCATCGTGGGATAGTCTGCCGAACTGGAATGCAGAAGACCCCACTGATGCGCTTGCTGCGTTTTTGCAAAGTTGCCAGATATTGGCCACCAGACCTGAGTGGAGCACCGTCTGCGCCACGGGTGCTGCGGTGTCACCTGCTGCGCCGTCCAAGGCCCGCCCGGAATCCATCCGCCGATATTTTCAGGATAACTTCGCGCCATTCAAAGTTGTCAACGCCGACGACACCTCCACCGGCTTGGTAACCGGCTATTACGAACCCCAATTGCGCGGCTCTCGCGTCCGCACCGAGATATTCAAATACCCGATCTACTCACAACCACAGGATTTGGTGTCGGTCGATTTGAGCGACGTATATCCAGACCTCAAATTCAAGCGATTGCGTGGCCGTGTGGTTGACAACAAACTGGTTCCGTATTTTGCCCGTAGCGAAATCGAATCCAGTGGCGAACCACTCAAAGGGCTGGAGCTTGCGTGGGTGGATGATGCGGTGGAATTGTTTTTCCTACAGATTCAGGGGTCGGGGCAAATTCTGCTGCCTGATGGCTCCCGCATGCGCGTGGGTTACGCGGACCAGAACGGCCATCCGTTTCGGTCGCTCGGCGGGGCCTTGATTCGCCGCAGCCAGATCAAGGCCGAGCATGCCTCAATGCAAGGAATCAAGGCGTGGGCAGCCCGCAATCCCGCCAAAATTCAGCAGTTCATGAACATCAATCCCAGTTACGTTTTTTTCAAACAATTACCGGGTGATCTGAGCGGCCCGATCGGCACACTGGGCGTCCCGTTAACAGGTGAACGCAGTATCGCGGTCGATCAGCGCGTGGTGCCGCTCGGCGTACCGGTATTTCTCTCGACCACATTCCCCAATACCAAAACGGCGCTGAACCGATTGATGGTGGCGCAAGACACGGGAGGTGCTATCAACGGTGCGGTACGCGCAGATTTTTATTGGGGATTCGGTGACAGCGCCGGTTCGCAGGCGGGCAAGATGAAGCAGCAGGGCCGCATGTGGGTGTTGCTGCCTAAAGGTTATGACCCAAAGGCAGGTTACGACACAAAAACGCAGCGGCAGTAAGAATATTGGCGCGAAAAAAAGGCCGCGATTCGCGGCCTTTTTTATTTCGTAATCAGCCACCCTATCGCTTCGCCTCAATCGCCGGGCCTGCCTTCGCCGCCACCAGCTTGGCTTCAATCCGGTCTTTTGGCAGCGCCCCAGAGATGCGTTCGCCATCCTCAAAAAACGTCGTCGGCGTGCCGGTCACGCCCATTTTCCGACCGAGTGCCAGCACCTTGTCGATTGGGTTATCGCACGTACCTTTGGCGGTCGGCGGTTTCTCGCGCAGCATCAAATCCTGCCAGGCTTTCAGTCGGTCAGGAGAGCACCAGACCGCTTTCGATTTATCGATCGAATCCTGCGCCAGAATCGGATACGCAAAAATATAAGCCGTGATGTTATCCATGCTGTTCACATCCTGCTCGAACTTTTTGCAATAGCCACAATTGGGGTCTTCAAAAATCGCCATGCGGCGGCTGCCATTGCCACGCACCAGCTTGATCGCCTGATCGAACGGCAAATCATTGAAGTTGATGACGTTGAGTTTCTGCAGGCGCGCTTCGCTGATGTTGGTCCGCGTCTGCGCATCGACCAATGTGCCCAGCAACAGGAACGTTACTTTCTCATCGGTATAAATAATCTCCCCGCCCGTGAATACTTCAAACAGATTGCCGTAGGCTGTTTTAGTGATGCGCTCAGCCTTCACTTCCGGATATTTTTTTGCCAGCTCCGATTTGACCGACTCGTTGGCGGCGGCTGCAACCGCAAACACGGTTAGCGCGGATAGAACAAGACTCTTGATGAGTTTCACGGCGTTTCCCTGAGATTGATTCTGAAGTTGAGTTTTTGAATTGATTTGGAACAGCGGCCGCAACGTTGGTTCCCGCTTGGCCTTTAAATTGAGCCCGAATTTTAGCCGATCGCGTAATCGATTAACACCGCTTTGGCCTGCGGCAGACGGTTAAGCAACGTGAGTCCATCGTTACGCAACCACCCCGCCGCTTTTGCATCACTCATGTACAACGCACGGAGTTTGTCGGTGACCTGACTCAACGCAAGCGTCGCTTCGCGGCGCGCACGTTCATATTTTCGCAACACCAGCGGGTCGCCTATCGCTGAAAATTTGGAACGCTCACGCAAGATCTCAAACAAGGTACGGGCATCACTGAATCCCAGATTCACGCCTTGCCCTGCGAGCGGATGAACGGCGTGCGCTGCATCGCCCATCAAGGCCAGACCCGGCGCTGTCCAGCGCTGCGCCGTCACGCGCGCGAGCGGGAAGCGCGCAATGGGTGAAGCGAGCGTGAGCTTGCCGAGCGCGTTGTAGCCAGCAGCGGCGACGGCTGCGCAAAACTGTTCGTCAGTGATTTCTTTCAATGCAGCTGATTTTTCTTTTGTTACTGACCACACAATCGAAATTTGCTGTTGCGGCAACGGCAGATACGCGAGCACAGAATCATCCGCAAACCATTGCCGCGCGATGTCGCCATGTGCAAATTCTGGTTGAAAATTGGCGACGATACCGTCGCTCTCATAGTCTTTTGTGGCCGCAGGAATACCCGCCCATTCACGAATTTGTGACCGACTGCCGTCGGCACCGATAAGCAAATCGGCTCGCAACGTGCTGCCATCGGCCATTTCCAGTTCGTGCTGATTGTCGACGGCATGCATCGCCTTCGGTGCTGCGCCATGCCGCATGTGTATGCGGTCGTTCCGGGCGATTGCCTGCTCCAGCGCAAACATCAGCGCGGCATGTTCGACAATCGTGGCAATCGGCTGGCCCTGTGTCAAATCAAGATGGGCGTTGGCGTCGTCACCCCACACCTGCATGGCGCGCACCTTGGCCACGCGTGCGGGCTCGGGTGAAGCGCCAATGTCGGCAAGAAAATCGAGCGAGGTCGGCGAAAGCGCGTAGACGCGATGATCAAATGTTGCTGTTGATACCGGTGCGGCCATGGGCGCTGTGTTGCGCGCTGTGCTTCGTTCAACGACCGTGACATCAACGTTGGCGAGGCGCGACGAAGCGAGGGCAAATGCGAGGCCTACAGGGCCGCCGCCAACAACCACCAAGCGCGCACTCATTTCAATGCACCGAACAACATACGTTTGGCCAATGCACGCCGCGCAAACGGCAGCATGTCAACAGCGGCCAACGCCAATCCGCGCGGCACGCGCGTGGCGAGATGATCATTTGAAAACGCACCAACGAGAAAATCAGTGAAGCCGACACTGCGTTCAACATCAGCATTGCGGCTGAGATCATATTTCTTCAACGCATCAGAGAAAATTGATTCGCCTATGCGTTCGCGCCGGGCGTCCGCGAGCAGGCGCGCGAGAT
>JAYURJ010000229.1:0-8776 GCA_043756275.1 Betaproteobacteria bacterium
CAGTGACTTTAAGGCGAACGCCGCTGGAGTGAAGGCGTGCCTTCACCATTCGCGGGAATGACGGCTTTTTTTGCGTACCGATAAAATTAATGCACTAATGAAGTGGAAATGGAATAAGGCGGTAAATATAAAACTCTGATATGTATTGACGGGTATTTCAGAGCACTTTGTGCCTGAAAGCCGCGCCAGTGCCAGGGTTTCCTGTTTTAAATAAAAAAGCGACCCGCAGGTCGCTTTTTTATTTGCAGGCAGCAAACTCAGTCGCTGTTGGTAATCCCAAGCAATGCCAAGAGGTTACTGAAAATATTGTAGACATCCAGGTAAATTGCCAGCGTCGCGCTGATGTAGTTGGTTTCGCCGCCGGTGATGATGCGGTTTACGTCATACAACAGCAATGCGGAAAAGATGCCGATGGCCAACACCACGATGGTCAGCATCAACGCGGGCATCTGCAAAAAGATATTTGCCAGTGCCGCAACGATGAGCAGCAGCACGCCCATCATCAGGAATTTTCCCATGCCGGAAAGATCGCGCTTGATGGTGCTGGCGAGCGTGGCCATCGCAAAAAAAATCATCGCCGTGCCGCCAGCAGCAGTGGCAACGAGCGTGCCGCCGTTGTTCAGGTTCAGCACACTGCCGACCATGCGCGACAGCATCAGCCCCATGAAGAATGTGAACCCAAGCAGGATCGCAACGCCCCATGCGCTATTTTTGGTTTTCTCAATCGCATAAAAGAAGCCGAACGCGATACCCAAAAACAGCATGAAGGCGATAAACGGACTGCCAGCCAGGAATGAAAATTTGAGTTGTACGCCAAGCCAGGCGCCAATAACGGTCGGCACCAGCGAAAGCGCGAGCAAAGCATAGGTATTACGTAAAACCCGGTTTTGCGCAGGCGCTAATGACCCCGGCTGCGTGGTGATGGGAGCGTTGATTGCCATGATGTTTCCTCCAGAAACGATGAACACGGACGTAAGAGTATAGGCAACTCGATAAAGTTTCAAGATGCATTGTTTATAAAGGAGAAAAATACGGCGCGAATGGTAAAATGTTGGTCAATATTGGAAGCGTGGCCGAGCGGTTTAAGGCACTGGTCTTGAAAACCAGCGAAGGGGAGACTCTTCCGTGAGTTCGAATCTCACCGCTTCCGCCAGATTGGTGTTCAAAGAAGTTCGAAGTAGTCCAAAAACCCTCGGTTCTCACTGGGGGTTTTGCCTTATGGAGGTGAATAAAGCGACTATCGCGGCATTCCCGCGCAGCACGCGCCGCGCATTGAGCGCATGCTAGACCGCCTTGACGGTGCCGTGAGGCCGGAAGACATGAACTTGCCCGGTTATCGTTTTCATCCTCTAAAAGGTGCGCGTAAAGGTGAATATGCGGTGAGTGTGAGCGGCAATTGGCGCATCACCTTTGGCTTTGAGGGCGACAACGCAATCGATGTGAACTTGGAGGATTACCACTAATGAAATCGACCAGAGACCCTAACCGGCGTCCCACCCATCCGGGCGCGGTGTTGCGAGAGGATGTATTACCCGCGCTGGCAATGACGCAGACAGAGTTCGCGTTGCGGCTCGGCGTATCGCGCCTCACTGTGTCGGAAATTTTGCACGAAAAGCGTCCGCTCACGCCTGAAATGGCGGCGCGTATCGCTAAACTTTTGAACACCTCCGCTGATAGTTGGCTGCGTATGCAGGCAGTGCTGGATTTATGGATGATTCAACAAGATCCGAAGATGCTGGCGGGAATCAAGCCGATCAAGCAGGTGGAGCATGCAGCCGCATAGTATGAAATATTGATTTGCCTTTGCCGATCTGTGTTTTAGCTCGACAAAAACGTTAAACCACTGAACCCAGCATCATGGAATCGCTACCAGGTATACCTCACCGTAAACCGTACAACTCCCTCGCCGCCCTTGGCGATCGTGATTGGGAAATGAACGGTGCGCGCATCCATTTTTTCAAACGCTTGCGTTTTCTTGACGATTGACCAATTCGTCCAGCGATAGAGATTTTCCTTGACGATGACAGTTACGGCCTCATCTTTCTGATTGCGCACTTTGACCTCGATGTCCTCTTCGATCCACTTTGCATTGTTATCGAATCGGTAATCGAGCTGCCGCCGCTCGCCAACCACATCGAACGCGCTGCCTAGCTTGATCTGGATGGTTTCATTTCTGGGGGTGTGATCGATGAGATCTTCGCCGATAAATTCCAGCGACTGGTCGGCGCTATCAAGTTTGGCGACACGAATTTTCCCGGCGGGCAACGGCACGCCGAGTTTGTTTTCCTCACGGTTGGCAAATTGCAGGTAGACATCAACTTTCTTGCTCGATTGATTGCCAAAATTGCGATCTGTCATCGGCGAGCCATAGTTGCCAAAATATTGGCCCGCTTGGCCATAGTAGACGAGGTTTTTCGCGCAATTTACGCCGCGTGCTGCGGGAAAAAGCTCGATTTGCTTCGTTGAATTATTGGCGAGTGTGGTGGGACGTCCGAGTGTGTAGAGGTGATATTCGAAAAACGATTTCTCCTCGAAGCCAGCCACTTTTGATGCCATTGCCACCATGCCATCGTTCATGCGGCCACGTTGCTGCGGTTGCGGTTGCGCGCGCTGCACATCACCGGCCACCAGCTTCAACTTTGCATCGGTGAACGTAGCGCCGGTCTGGTTCACAATGGTCACCCATGCACCCACGTCGAGTTTGCACGCGTTGGCGCCAGTACCTTCACTCAACGTGAGGTTGTAATCGGTCCACCAGGTGATGCCGCCGGTTTGATAGCTGAAGCGCGATTTATGCGCGCCAGCGCGCTCAGCAGCCACATCCCAAACCAATGTTGGCTTGCTGATCAGTCCGCCGGGCAGGGTGGCGATGCGCACCCCAGAATAATTGCTGACCGTGCGGATGCCCCCGTCTGGCATGCGCAATATCAGGCCACCTTGCGTGCCGATGAGTATGCCGGTGATGGATTCCATCGCTTGCCCGCGCACCTGCTCGACGGTGACTTCGCGATCCAGATATTTTTGCAGCAGCTTGGTGGTGCTGGTGAGATCGAATTCAAAACTCTGTTCGACCACGCGTGTCCCGGCCGGATCGGTGAGAGACTCGAACAGCACAGTCGTCGGGTCGATCAGTGCCGGCACATCGGAGACGCGAATGATGGTTCTGCCCTTTGTAAGATTGACATCCAGCGATTGCCTGACCACGCCGTAGCCCGGAATCGCAAAACCTTCACCGCCGTTTCGGAAAGTCGCCGGCGATAAAGTGCCCGGCTGCGCGCTGGAGTAAATGGTGACGCTGGTTTGGGCCGACGCAGGCGTGAATACACATACTGCGGGGAAGCAAGCAAGCGAAAGCAGCGTGGCGCGAAACTTCATGGTGTTCTCCAAACGTATAATGTGGGACTCTATATCAACGTGATGCACATTCATGAAGTTTACAGGTAGCCAAAACTATATCGCGACGGATGATTTGAAGCTCGCTGTCAATGCCGCCGTGACCTTGCAGCGTCCGCTGCTCATCAAGGGCGAGCCCGGTACCGGCAAGACAATGCTGGCCGAAGAGGTAGCCGCCGCACTCGGCAAGCCACTGCTGCAATGGCACATCAAATCCACCACCAAGGCGCAGCAGGGCTTGTATGAGTACGACGCCGTATCGCGTTTGCGCGATTCGCAGCTTGGTGAAGAGAAGGTCAAGGACATCAAAAATTACATCGCCAAAGGCACCATGTGGCGCGCCTTTGAGGCCGATGAGCAAGTGGTGTTGCTGATCGACGAAATCGACAAGGCCGATATTGAATTTCCCAATGATCTTTTGCGCGAACTGGATCGCATGGAGTTTTATTGCTACGAAACCCGCGAGACGGTTGTTGCCAAACATCGTCCGATCATTTTTATCACCAGCAACAACGAAAAAGAATTGCCTGATGCGTTCCTTCGGCGCTGTTTTTTCCATTACATCCGCTTCCCGGATAAAAACACGATGCAGCAAATTGTCGATGTGCATTTTCCCGGCTTGAAAAAAGCATTGCTTAAAGAAGCGATGGAAGTGTTTTTCGATATTCGTGAAATGCCGGGGCTGAAGAAAAAACCATCGACTTCCGAGTTGCTCGATTGGATCAAATTACTCGTTGCCGAAGATATTCCGCCGGAGGCGTTGAAGTCAGGCGACACCAACAAACTGATTCCGCCGATGTATGGCGCGCTACTGAAAAACGAGCAGGACGTACATCTGTTTGAGAAGTTGGTTTTTTTGTCGAAGCGAAACCGTTGAATTTCAAACACAATAACTGGCGCGGCTTTCGGGGCATAAATGCTCTGAAAAGCGCACCAATAGGCGTTCTACACGATCAGGAACTTCTAAAAACTCTGTCGTACCGACGAAGGCCGGTATCCAAGTTTTTTAAGTAATGATACTGCTAGAAAACTTAGGCCCCGGCCCGGCGCAACCCTTGTGGTTGTTCGCCGGGGAGACAATTTTGAGGTTATTAGAAGTTCCCGATCATGCTGATTGATTTCTTCCTGTCGCTAAAGCAAAACGGCTTGCCGGTTTCGGTGAAGGAATACCTGATGCTGTGCGAAGCGATGGAGAAGGGCGTGATTCACGGCAGCGTGGACGATTTCTATCATCTTTCGCGCATCTGTCTGGTGAAGGATGAAGCTAACTTTGATCGATTTGATCGCGCCTTCGCGGCGTATTTCAAAGGTGTCGAAGCACTCGACGCCGTATTGCCTGCCGACATTCCTGAAGAGTGGTTGAAGAAACTTGCTGAACGGCTGTTGACCGAAGAAGAGAAAGCGCAGGTCGCGGCGTTGGGCGGCTGGGACAAGTTGATGGAAACGCTCAAGCAACGTCTCGAAGAACAGAAAGGCCGCCATCAGGGCGGCTCCAAATGGATCGGTACTGCAGGCACGTCGCCGTTCGGCGCATACGGCTATAACCCGGAAGGTGTGCGCATCGGTCAGGAAGGCTCGCGCAATCGCAGCGCGGTGAAGGTATGGGACAAGCGCGAATTTCGCGACTACGATGACAATGTGGAACTGGGTATCCGCAATATTCAGTTGGCGTTGCGCCGCCTGCGCAAATTCGCCCGCGAAGGTGCCCTGGAAGAACTGGACATGGATGGCACCATCCGCTCCACCGCCCACAATGCCGGGTTTCTGGATTTGAAGCTGGTGCCGGAACGACATAACAAAGTGAAGGTGTTGCTGTTTCTGGATATCGGCGGCTCAATGGACGATCACGTGCATCGTTGCGAGGAATTATTTTCGGCATGCAAGACCGAATTCAAGCATCTCGAATACTTCTACTTTCATAATTTCATTTACGAATCAGTCTGGCGCAACAACCGACTGCGACACAGTGAAAAATTTTCGACTTTCGATGTACTGCATAAATACGGGCACGACTACAAATTGATCATCGTCGGCGATGCCACCATGAGTCCTTACGAAATCCTGCAGCCGGGTGGCAGCGTTGAGCACTGGAATGAAGAAACTGGCGCTGTCTGGCTCAAGCGCCTCACCGACCTGTATCGTCGTGCGATCTGGATCAACCCAAGCCCGGAGGCCCACTGGCCGTGGACGCAGTCGATCAAGATGGTGCGCGAATTAATGGAGGACCGAATGTTCCCGATGACCGCCAAAGGTTTGGAGGACGGCATGAAAGCGTTGCGCTAGTGTAGTGTCGCATTCTGTTTGCTACTTATGCACGCAATCACGCAATGGTCGCCTTTTGCACCTCCTTCCCCCACGAAAATGGGGAAGGAACCAAAACACTTACTACAATGACCACAACCTTCATCATCATCCGTCACGGCGAAACTTTCTGGAATCGCGAGCAGCGCATTCAGGGGCATCTCGACAGTGCTCTGACGCCTGAAGGCATCGCGCAGGCCGACGCTTGCGCGCGGCGCCTGCGGGATGAGGCAATCGATGTCGTGATCGCCAGCGATCTCAATCGCGTGCAGCACACCGCCAACATCCTCACCGGTGGCCGACATTTGCCAACGACATTTGATGCGTCCTTGCGTGAACGCAGCTTCGGTATCGGTGAGGGGATGACTTACGCGGAAATGGAATCCAAATATCCACAGATGTTTTCAACGACCGGTTTGGTCGATGCTGAATTCACGCTACCTCAAGGCGAAAGCCGGTCCGTTTTTCATCAACGTGTGAAGGCATCCATCGAAGGCCTAGCTGCCGCGCATACAGGCAAACGCATACTCGTGGTCACACACGGTGGCGTGCTCGGTGTGATCTATCGTTGGCTGAACGATCTGCCCGTTGGCGCGCAGCGAATTGCCATCCCCAACGTCGGCTACAACCGGTTATCAACGGGGCCGGGTGGCTGGAAAATCGAGGTCTGGGGGGATACCAGTCACTTGACTATCGGTACGTTCGAGGCAGGTTGAATTTTCTTTGGCACGCTGAGCGTCGTGTCGTCCAGTTGCAATTCAAAGCGAATGTCCATGTCCAGCGGTTTTTCCAGACGCGTAATGATGTCGGTGTAGTTACGGACGTTCTCGACAAAACCTACTGCCTCGTCGCCGCGCGCGAAGCCATGTTTGAGCTGCTCAAAGTGTTCAGGCTCGCGTAGTTTCAGGTAAGCCTTACGCACATCAAGCCACGAATCCGCATTGAGCTTTAGCCGTTGCGCGAGGATTCGCGCGTCTTCCAAATGCCCGTAGCCCTGATTGTACGCAGCCAGCGCCAGCCAGGTTCGATCCGGCTCGACGATTCGGCTGGGAATGGTGTCGCGCAGCAGCACAATATATCTGGCGCCGCCGATGATGGACTCACGCGCATCAAGCCGGTTTTTCACTTTCATGCGGTCAGCCGTGTCTTCGGTCAGCATCATCAGCCCGCGCACGCCAGTCGGCGACGTGGCGAGCGGGTCCCAGTGCGATTCCTGATAGCCGATGGCAGCGATGACGCGCCAGTCGATACCGGTAAGTTGCTGCGCTTCATGGAAGAGCGGTCGAAGCTTTGGCAATACCGTTTGAATTTTTTCCAGAATAGCTTCGGAGTCCACCGCCTCAATGCGATTGACGTGTCCGTAATAACGATCAAGCAATCGGGTGAGTGTGCCGTTGTTGCGAATTTTGTCAAAAAACAACACCGCACTTTGCTGCAAATCAGCATCGGCGATGGGCGAGAACGCCCACGCCACTTTGTTTTCGCGACCAATGTTGAATGCAACCGCGACATCAGGATGCAAACGTTTGCTGACCGCGAAGGCCCTGCCATCAACGACGGCAAAGTCACTTTCTTTTTTCTCGACACGGCGCAACAAATCGTCGGGATGGGATTCGTGCGCGATGACGTCGATCGCGATGCCCGGAAATTCGCCAGTCAACTCACGCAGCAAATCGTGGGCGGGGGTTTCAGCAATTACGGTGATGCGTTTTGCGGTGGCATCGCGCAGCGACTTCGGTTTTGGATCAGCCGTGTTGTAGATCAATTGGGTTTGCACGAGCTTGTAGCTTTGGCTGAATGAAAACTTGGCGCGCAGATCAACATTTGGAACCAGCCCGGCAGCCGCGATATGGCCACGGCCTTCCTGCAACGCCGTGAGCAGCTTTTGATGGCTGGTTATCACGATAAATTTAGGTATCAGCCCTAGCTCTTTGGCAAACAACGTGGCCAGATCGTGTTCAAAACCGGTCAGGGTTTCATCTTTGCGTTTGCCATTACCCGCTGCCTGCGGCGCATCTTGTGTCGTGTTTGGCCCGCGCAAGGTGAGAATCACCAGTTCGCCGGACACACGCGGCGCTTTCAGCGGCAATTGCAGCCACACGGGAGCGTAGTTTGCCTGCCGAACAACGACTGTCGCAATAATAGCAACCACCGCGACGGCGAACGCGACCAGCAACGAACGCATTATTAATTGGCGTTTCATGGGTTGTATGTTATTGGGCCGCAGGTTGTGGCGCGAAAATGGCGCATTGAGTTTACGTCATGTTTACGGCGCAGTGAGATAATCGAATCTGCATCAATAACGGCGTCCACACACGACCAACAAATGAAACCAAAAATGATGGTGCTCGTGCCCGCAGCGGGCACCGGGACGCGATTCGGTGATGCGCTGCCAAAGCAGTATCTCGATATTCGTGGCCGCCCGCTGATTTTCCATACCCTCTTGGCGCTCACGAAAGTGTCGCGTATCGATGGCATCACGGTGGTGTTGTCACCTGACGACAGCCACTGGCAAAATTATCAACGCCATTGGGAATTGCTTGGCGCGAAAGTATCGACCGCAATGGTGGGCGGAAAATCCCGTGGCGAGACGATTACGAACGGGCTACATTCAATTGCCGAGCGGCTGGCATTGGATGCGAACGACTGGGTCATGGTGCACGATGCAGCGCGTCCGTGTATTGAAACTGAATTGATTGATCAGTTTATCGACGAGCTTGAAAATGATCGTATAGGTGGTTTGCTGGCGTTGCCGCTGGCCGATACGATCAAACGCGATGACGGCAATCTGCGCGTTGACAAAACCATCCCGCGCGAAGGCCTTTGGCGCGCACAAACGCCGCAGATGTTTCGCTTCGGTTTGCTCAGAGACGCATTGGCGGCGTGTCCGGAGGCCACCGACGAAGCGCAGGCGATCGAGGCGCTCGGACATCAGCCGAAACTGGTGATGGGCGATAGTGCGAATTTGAAAGTCACCTACGCGCAGGATTTGAAACTGGCGCGCATGTTACTCGGCGAGACCGAAGGAAGAGCAAAACAATGACAACATTTCGTGTGGGCCACGGTGTCGATGTGCATCAAC
>JAYURJ010000230.1:0-3115 GCA_043756275.1 Betaproteobacteria bacterium
GGCAAGCCGTGGTTCAACGTCATGTCATAGGAAATCGAGTGTGCGAGTGCGGTCTTGGTATTGGAGAACGCCAGACCGGCTTTTAGTGCAGCCAGTGACATGCGCGCCCGCAATGCCGGGTTGTTGAGATCCTTCATGAGTGATGGCAAGACCGCGAGCACATCACGCGCAGCAGAAATGGCATGGGTGTCTGAAATCGGATTGGCGTTCACGTTCCAGATTGCCTCCAGCGAGTGCGAGAGCGCATCGAGGCTGGCGGCAAGGGTTGGGCCGGCCGGCAGGGACAGCGTGAGTTCCGGATCGACCACTGCAGCTTGGGGCCATGTTTCTTTCAGGTGCAGCGAATATTTTTTTTGTGCACCTGGCGTGCGATCCCACACGGTGGCCCACGGCGTTACTTCGCTACCGGTCCCGGCTGTGGTGGGCACGGTGATGAGTGGCTTTACCCGCGTCGGCGTGAATGGCTTGCCGGTCGCGAGTAACGCCACCAACTCGGAAAATTTTCCGCTGGGCGTGCCCACCATCAATGCCTTTGCGGTATCGAGTGCGCTGCCGCCACCAACGGCTAAGATCAGTTCAGCGTCTGCGTATTGCGTCCAGAACCGCTCATACATGCCGGTCAGGCTGGCGACATCGGGATTGGCTACGGTATCGGGCTCGATGGCGATGAGGTTGGCACCGAGCAAATCCTGAATGCGCTTGGTGAGCCCGAATCCTGCCGCTTCCGGGAATGTCACAAGTACAGTCTTGCGACCGGCGACGAGGGCGGGGAGCGTGGCAAGCGTGCCCGCGCCGAAAGTGATGGCAACGGGGTTGTGATAATTTGGATTCATGTTCGACACCTGAGGGGATGAGTTTGAAATAAGTAAGTTAGGCGATGGCTTTGGCGATGCGCGTGCGCAGCCATGCTGACAGCAGTTCCGAAATGATGACGACCACAATGATGGACAACAGAATCGCGGCGACATCGCGGGAAGCCACGCGCTGCACGCTTTCGCGCAGATACCAGCCCATGCCACCGGCGCCGAAAAAGCCGACCACGGTTGCGGCCCGGAAAACCACGTCCCAGGTATAGACCGAGATGCCGGCCCATGCCACCCGCACTTGCGGCAACACGGCGTAGATGAACGTCTGGAGATTGTTGGCACCGGTTGCACGGATCGCTTCGACTTGTCCGGGTTTGATCGCCTCGATTGCCTCCGAGAAAAGCTTTCCGGAGAAGCCGATGCAAAACAGCGTGAGTGCGAGTGCACCCGGCAGCATGCCGAAGCCCAGGATGGCGACCAGCAGAATGGTCCAGATCATTTCATGCACCGAGCGGCAGCCCATAATGATGAGACGCGCGAAAGGGTAAACGAAGCGCTTGCTTGGGGTCAAGTTGAACGACGCGAACCACGCCAGCGGGATCGACACTGTGATGCCGATCACGGTGGCTAAGTAGGACATCTGCAACGTTTCCACCACCGTGTGCCAGTACTCTGCGTTAAGGATGTGTCCGACATTGGGCGGGAAGTATCGGCGTGCCAGCATTTCGCCCATGCGTCCGAGCATGCCCGGCAGACGTTCCAACGGTATCTTCAGGTAGTCGAGTGAGAACGCAATCAGGGCGAGTGTTGCCAGCAATGCGCCGTATTTGTAGAGGCTCTGCGGATAGCGAAAACGGCTCCAGGTCAGCGGCACACTACCTGCTCTGGGCATCACGGCGGTGGAGAGCCCCATGCCGGACTCAGATAACTGCTTTGCGGGCATAGTAGGAAACGACTTCACCGAAAATGATCAGCGCCAGCACGGCGAGGATCACCACCGCGATGCCGCCGTTGTTGGACATGGCCATTTGACGAAACAATACGAGCCCCAGACCGCCAGCGCCGACAAGGCCAAGGATGGTGGAGCGGCGGATATTGATGTCCCATTCGAAAATCATATTGCCGACGAACACTGGAACGATCTGCGGCAGGATGGCGAACCACAGGATCTGGAACTTGGTGCCCCCTGCCGCACGGATCGCTTCCAGTGGTTTGGGGTCGACATCCTCGATCGCCTCGGCAATCGTTTTGGAGATAAAGCCCACGGAGCGCACGGCCATTGCGAGGATGCCAGCCAACGCGCCGAGGCCGACGGCTGAGACAAAGATCAGCCCCCATACGATTTCGTGCACTGAGCGCGACATCGTCATCAGAAAGCGACCGATTGCGTACGAGGTCTTGCCGAACGGCGTAATGTTGGCAGCACCGAGCCATGCCACCGGGATCGACAACACCAGACCTGCGAGTGTGGCGAGTGTGGCCATCAGGATCGTTTCAAGCGCGGGTTCCCAGAGGTCCGGCAACAGGCTCCAGTCAAGTTCCAGAAAGCGCCCCATTGTGGTCAGCAGGGATCCGGTGAGGATGCGGTTCCAATCGGTGTCAGCGATAACAATTGCTTCGATGCTCCACGCGACTAGGGCGACGATAAAGAAGGTGGAGATAAACCGCGCGGTGCGGGTACGACGGCGCTCTGCGGTGATCTCATCGACGCGTGTATCCAGCGAAAGTACAGAGAGTGCGTTCACAGCACCTCCATCGCATAAATCTCTTGCAGCGCCTGTTTGTCGAGCTTTGCGGGTGGCCCTTCAAATTTTTTGATACCGTCCTGCAAGCCGATGACGTGGGAGCAAAAATCGCAAGCCAGATCGACATCGTGAATGTTGCAGAGTACCGGGATGTGGAATTCCCGCGCCATTTCGCGGATCAGGCCCATTACTTCCCGTGAAATTTTTGGGTCAAGGCTTGAGGTCGGCTCATCAACGAGCAACAGTTTTGGATTCTGGATCAGCGCGCGTGCGATGCCTACACGCTGACGCTGGCCACCTGAGAGTCGATCAGCGCGTTTGTCGATATGCTCGCCCAAACCAACCCGGTCCAGCAGCACCAGCGCCTGCTTGATATCTTGCTTGGTGTAGAGGCGAAAGATACTGCGAAACGTGCCCGTATAGCCGAGCCGCCCGGTCAGCACGTTATCCATCACCGACAGTCGCTCAATCAGATTGAACTCCTGAAAAATCATGCCCATGTTGCGACGTTCACCGCGAAGTTCTGCGGGGGTGAGCTTTACCATGTCCCGGCCGTTGAAGATT
>JAYURJ010000231.1:0-28108 GCA_043756275.1 Betaproteobacteria bacterium
GGTCATGAAAAATAGCGATGAATCTGTACCAACTGAAACGCCGTTGAAAGGCCACTTCGCGCTATGGAATCTCGGCTTTCGCCCGTTCTACCTGCTCGCGACGGTTTTCGGTGCATTCAGCGTGCTGCTCTGGGCGGCGCAGTTTTCGGGCCTGCTGCGTTCCACATACTTGCAAGGCTCCTTATGGCACGCGCACGAAATGCTGTTTGGATTTACCACCGCCGTTATCGCCGGTTTTCTGTTGACGGCGGTGCGCGCGTGGACGAACCAGCCGACGCCGAGCGGTGTACCGTTAATGGGATTGGCGGCACTTTGGGTATGTGGGAGGATTCTCGTGTTGACGCCGTTCACTTTGACTGCGGCTATCATTAATGCAGCATTTCCTGTCGCCGTCGCCGTGGCAATCGGCATACCGATGTGGCGATCACGCAATCTGCGCAACTACTTTCTGGCCGGGCTGCTGGTGCTGATGGGCGTGCTGAGCCTGATGGTGCATCTTGCGCTGCGACCGGACGGCGGCATTACACCGCGCTTGGGTCTGCAACTCGCGCTGGATGTCGTGTTGTTTATCATGGCGGTCATGGGTGGTCGCGTGATTCCGATGTTTACCAACAACGGGATACCGGGCACCAACGCGACGCGCAATGCGCTACTGGAGAAGTTCGCGCTTGGCGCGCTTATTTTGCTCTTTGCAGCCGATCTCCTGCAATTGCCGTCAATAGTCATCGTTGTGATTACGCTGGCGGGCGCGCTCTTGCATGGCGCACGGCTGGCGCTCTGGAAGCCGTGGCGCACTGTCGCGACGCCGCTGGTGTGGGTACTTCATGCAGCCTACGCCTGGCTCGTTGTGCATCTGCTACTTCGGGGCCTGTTTGCGTTGGAACTGCTGGCAGGCACATACGCCACCCACGCTCTCACCATCGGCGCGATTGGCGGGCTGACCCTAGGCATGATGACGCGCACCGCACGCGGCCATACCGGGCGGTTATTGGTCGCGGATGGTTTCGAGCTGACAATGTTTCTCTTCATACAAGCTGCGGCGCTGGTTCGGGTCTTAGGCGGCATGGCGTTGCCTGATTTTTATATGGCGAGTGTGCAGTTGTCGGCATTGTTGTGGGCAGCGGCCATGGGCCTCTACGCGATCCGCTATTGGCCGGTGCTAACGCGCGCCCGTCTCGATGGCAAACCTGGCTAAAGGACACTGCTTATGGCACTCCATCACGCATTTTCCGGCGAAATCGTCGACCTTCGGCCGCTAGGCGCGCCGTTGGTCGATACGCAGTCCACCACGGTCCTGCGCGATGCCCAACTCAAGGTCATGCGAATCGTTCTACCCGCCGGAAAACAGTTGCCGTCACATGTGGTCGATGGCCCGATCACGATGCACTGTCTCGAAGGGGCGATCGATGTCACCGCACACGGTTGTTGCAAGACCATGCGCGCGGGCGATTTCATGTATCTGGCAGGTGAGGTGCGTCACGCACTGCGTGCAAAAGAAGATTCGGCGGTGCTGGTGAGTATCGTTGTGCAGAAACCGCTGCTCTGAGGCGACGCGATCAGGAGCCGCCAAAGCGTTAGTGTGAATTGAATCGAAAACACAGTTCATGTTGACCGATTTGATTCCAACCGCCCTGGGTCTAAAGGCTGGTAAAGCTAGCCCAACAGCATTTACTCGCTGCCCGCCTTCCACCGCATTACGCAGCCTAATCCAGCCACCCCTTACTCTTAAAGTAAGTAAACGGCACGACCACCGATACGAGCATCAGCCCCAGTGCGAAGGGGTAGCCGTAATCCCACGCCAGCTCGGGGAACCAGCCCCTGAAGTTCATGCCGTAGATACTCGCGATCAAGGTTGGTGGCAGTAACGCGACCGACGCGACCGAAAAAATCTTGATGATCTTGTTCTGGTTGATATTGATGAAGCCGACCGTGGCGTCCATGAGGAAGTTGATTTTATCGAACGCAAATGCGGTGTGGCCGTCGAGGGAATCGATGTCCCTCATGATCTGGCGCGCGTCTTCCATCTGATCGCCTTCGAGCAGTTTTTGCCGCATCAAAAATGAAACCGCACGGCGGGTGTCCATGACGTTGCGGCGAATGCGACCGTTCAAATCTTCCTCATTGGCGATGCGCGCGAGTACGTTGGCGGCTTCGACGTCGGTCATTTTTTCAGTGAGCACCGAGGCGCTGATTTTTTCCAGTTGGGCGTAGACGCTTTCCAGCGCATCGGCGGAGTATTCAGCATCGGTCGCATAGAGATCGAGCAGCACTTCACGCGCATCCTCGATGTAGCCGGGCCGGGTACGGGCACGCATGCGCACGAGGCGAAACACCGGCAGGTCCTCCAGATGCAGCGAGAGCAGGGTGTTGTTCTTGAGAATGAAGGCAACGGGCACGTTGCGCGAATCGTCTTCATTCAGTTCCAGCAGGAAGTCGGATCGCAGGTGCAGTTCGCCGGATTCACCTTCGAAAAAGCGTGCGCTGGCCTCCAAATCCTGCATGTTCTCAGGCGACGGCAATTCAAAATCGTAAAGCGATTTCACCCATTCACGCTCCGTTTCGGTCGGTGCGACCATGTCGATCCAGATCGGTTCTGAGTTCTTCAGGTCATCGAGCGAATCGACTTGAAGCTGGTTGAGGCGGCGATTGTTGAGAACGAATACGTTAAGCATGATTGGCTTGGCTTCCGCTAGGGTTGCGGGATTGTAGCAACAAAGGTGGAATTGTTGTGGTCTTAAGACCCAATCACCCCGCCATCATCCTTCGTAATCACAATCGTCGCAGATCGCGGTCTGGCACCTGCAGCGCCCGATGGCCACGTGCTGGTCGGTGGGCCATCGCCGGAAAATGCACCCGGATGTTGAATGTTGAGGAACGCCGTTCTGCCATCTGGCGTAAAGGTGAGGCCGGTGATTTCACAACTGCGCGGTCCGGTGAGAAAACGCCGAACCTCGCCGCTAACGCCGTCTACGGCCAACAACTGATTGTTGCCCAGGTGAGCGTACGGGCCTTCCGCACCAGCGCCGAAATCAGTGCCGATCCAGAGTGCACCATTCGGTGCGAATCGAAGCGTGTCGGGGCAGGCGAACGCGTCGCCCTTGATATTGCCGCGTTGTTGCGGGTCTTGATGGTTGGGGTCGCCAGCGATTACAGGCAAATCCCAATTAAACGTCGTTGAGGCCGCATTGCCGTTCGCTTCGCGCCAGCGAATGATTGAGCCGAACAAGTTATTGTTGCGCGGGTTGGCTGCGTCCTTGCCCGGTTTGCCCTCAGTGCCGCGCTGGGAGTTGTTGGTCAGTGAGGCAACCACCTCGCCGGTTGTCGGATGAATCACGATCCACTCGGGCCGGTCCATTTTAGTTGCGCCAACCTGGTCGCCCGCGAATCTGGCATGGACTAGCACATCAGCTTGATCAGCGAAACCATTCGCCGCAGTCAGTCCATTTTGTCCGTGCACCAATGGCTGCCAGATACCCGTGCCGTCTGCATTGAATTTGCCTGCGTAAAGGGTGCCGTGGTCGAGCAGATCGCGATTGGCCTCGCGATCATTTGGGTTATAGGCATCGCGTGAAACGAATTTGTAGATGTACTCGAAGCGCTCATCGTCACCGGTGTAAATCACCACACGTCCGTCGGGTGCCAGTGTGTGGAAGGCGCTCTCATGTGCAAAGCGGCCCAGTGCGGTGCGCTTGACAGGTTTGGCGTGCGGATCGAAGGGATCGATTTCGACTACCCAGCCAAAGCGGTGAAATTCGTTGGGATTCTTGTCGATGTTAAATCGCTCGTCAAACTCACTCCAGCGATAGCCCGAACGTGTCAACGCCCGATAGCGCAAGTGACGCGGCGTTGGCTTGGCCGAGGGCATTGAAAAATGACTATTGATGTTTTCTTCGCAAGTAAGATAAGTCCCCCACGGGGTGAAACCGTTCGCGCAGTTTTCAATGGTGCCAAACACCTCAACGCCATCGGGGTCGGCTGCGGTCCGCATCAACGCTGATCCTCTTGCCGGACCACTGAGTGATACAGGCGTGCTTGCCGTGATGCGACGTGCATATTTTGAGGGGCGTATCACGCGCCACGTTGACCCCTCCCGCTTCACTTCGATTACCGACACACCCATGGCATTTTTTGCTTTCAGCAATTTCTCCGCTGTCCAGGTTTTCATGGCATCGGGAAACAGCAGCCGCTGGTCGAGATATTCGTGATTCACCACCAACAAGCCATGATCAGGATTGTTCGATCCAAGTGGCAGCGGAAAGAAATCCATCCCGTCGTGATGCATGCCTGCTTGCATGGCTTGCTCGTCGGCCGTATTGGAGGCATCGGTTTTGAAGGTCGGCCCATCGGAAATCGGATCGCCCCACGCAAAAAATACCCGCGATGTGTAGCCCTCTGGCACCACCACTGTGTCTGCATTGGAAACGGGCACTGGTCTGAAACCAAGCACTGGTGCGGCTCTCAGGGCATCGTGCAGGGATGTACAGGCGGTTTGCGACATGCCAAGCAGACTGGTGAGTCCGGTTACCGCGCCAAGTTTGAGTACATCGCGACGGGACAGTCGCTGCGCAACCAGGTCCTCCAGCGTGGGACTTGCCATGTTACGGCTGCCCCAGAAAGAAGTAGAAATTGGCACTGCGGTGCGGCGCTTTGCCATAGCCTAAGAAGAGCGGTCCGAACACGGTATCGAAGCCTGCGTACACCCCATAGGAGGTTTTGGTTTTACCGTCGGACAGAAAGCTTACGTTGCCTGAAGCGCGGCCCATTTCCGCTGAGACACCTGCGTAAATGTGTTTGCCAAATGGATTTCGCAGGTTGCTCATTTGCTGGTAGTAGGCGATCCGGCCGAGCGATAGTGTTTCACCGATCAGCTCACCAGGCCGATAGCCTGAAAGTTGCAGAAATCCACCCAACGCGAACTGGTCAAAAATTGGCGCGATGCCACCGGTGATGCGCCCATAACGCCCTGCGACTGAAAACGTGTGCCGGCCGAAGGAAATATTGTCCTGATAATTGAATTCCGATTTTCGATATTCATCACTGGCCCCGATGGATTTCATGCTCGCGTAATAATCAACACTGGCGGTGCGTCCGCTGCGCGGGAAATTGGCATCGTCGAGGTTATCAAACATCATTCTGAATCGCAGGCCACCCTGGCGGGATTTGAAATCGGGTAGCAACGCGCCGATCTTGACGGCACCGTCCGTATTGCCACGCAATACGCCGAAGCGCGCGACTGCATCGCGCCCCAGGTCTGCACCGAAATCGAAACTCGCACCGCGGCTGGTGATCTGATATTGCCCCGCACGTCTGCCATCCAGATAAAGATCAATCGGTCGACGCGTCAGCTCTATTGCCGGCAAAATGCTGAGCGCATTCGCAATGCCGGTCCCGCCGAAAGGTTGCAGGAATTGTGAGGCAAAACGGCGATCACGCCCGACCTGCAAATCGTGCCGCCATTCAGCGCCTGCGGAATTGAATTGGGTCTGTTGATAGCGCATCAAGAGATTGAAACTTCCTTCGCCGGCCGTATCAGCGGCCATCGAGAGTCCGAAGCGGAGGTAGTTTGGCCCCCACGGTTTCTCGATTGCGTTCACGTCGAGGATATTACGATTGCCTTCAGTGGTCAGGCCGTAACTGACGCGTTCAAAATAACCGCTGCCATAAACGCGGCTAATGCCGATATTGAGTTTTTTGAAATCCACCGGCTCACCCGGTTTCACGCCGAGTGTTCGCTTGAGCTCTTCTTCATTTGCGCGCTGCAGACCGACAACGCGAATTTCATCTATCTTGTCATTGCCCGTAAACGGAATCGCCGTGCGTGCGACTTGCGTGGTGCGGTGCGTGCTAAAAACTAGCGCAGGCACGGTCAATTTACCGAGCAGAGGAGCGAGTTCACGGGTTGCTGCTGCGCCGAGTGTGATGGCATCGGCGACCAAACTGAAATCGGTTGAGCCGATCGTATCCAGTGGCGGCGATATCAGGAAATCACCGGCGCGCAGGGATTCAAGCGACTCCCGCATGTTTTGCTCGGTAAGAATATTGATCATCTGCAACGACACACCGACGATGGACTGAATTTCATTGCGTTTGAGTAGCGGAGAACTGATATTCACGGCGATAACAATATCGGCCCCCATTTTTCGCACCACGTCCACCGGCAGATTGCGGGTGAGACCGCCGTCGAGATAAATCTTGTCACCGATGGCGTAAGGCGCAATCGCACCGGGCACAGACATAGATGCGCGCATCACGTCGGCCAAACGACCACGCTCGAACACCACCATGCGTCCCGTCTCGGCATCGGTGGCGACGGCGCGAAACGGGATCGGCAGCCGGTCAAATTCAGTTGAGCTGGGCGAGCTGCGCGTGATCAGGCTGAACAGGGTGTCGAGCTTTTGCCCTGAGATCGCGCCAGCGGGCAGCCGCACGCTGCCGTCACGAACACCGAGCTCAAGCTTCAACAGACGCGTCTGATCTTCTTCCTTGCGCTGGAAACTGCGGTCTTCACGCGGGCTGGTGTCGGTCAGCAGGTTATCCCAGTCAGCCGATTCGAGGCGACGCTCGAGTTCGTCGATGGACGTTCCGGACGCATACGCCGCCCCCACCAGCGCACCCATACTGGTGCCGGCGATGTAGTCGATGGGGATGCGCAACTCTTCGAGCACCTTGATCACGCCGACATGTGCGGCCCCGCGCGCGCCGCCGCCGGATAAGGCCAAGCCGATTTTAGGACGTGGTTTTGCGGCGGGCGAGACATCGGTGGGAGAACCCTGCGCCAGCACTTGCGAAGCCGCCAGCAACAGGGTGAAAAAGAGTACCGCTTTGAGCCGTGCGCAGGAGGAAATCATGCCTCCATTGTAGCAAGCGACACCATTGATCGTCGCTTCGATGAGGCCACTGCGGCATCGACAAAAGTTAAAACACTAGCACTGGCGAGGCGTTTCAGACATTTTCTGCCTGTAAGCCGCCCCCATGCTGGAGTTTGCCATCTTCAGCAGGCTTGATGCTAAACCACGCGGCATACAGCGCAGGCAAAAATAACAACGTCAACAGCGTGCCTACAAATAATCCGCCCATGATCGCCACCGCCATCGGGCCGAAGAAATCCGAGCGCGTCAGCGGAATCATCGCCAGTATTGCCGCCAGCGCGGTGAGCGCAATGGGACGCAAACGCCGCACAGTGGCATCGATGATCGCGTTGAACGGATGATGACCCTCCGCAATATCGGTCTCGATCTGGTCGATCAGGATCACGGAGTTACGCATGATCATGCCAAATAGCGCGATGGTGCCCAGCATCGCTACAAACCCGAACGGCTTGTTGAAGATGATCAGGAACGGTGCGACGCCGATCAAGCCCAACGGTGCGGTGAGCAACACGAGGAACACGCGCTGAAAGCTCATCAACTGAATCATGAGTGCGGTGACAACCACAAACAGGAACAGCGGCGCGCCCGCGCCAATCGACGCCTGTCCTTTGGCGCTTTCTTCGACTGCACCGGCAACATCGAGACGATAGCCTGGCTCCAGCTTGGCGCGGATGGGGTCTAGCAGCGGATTGATTTGTCCGGTGACGGTGGCAGGTTGAACTGATGAATCATAAATATCGGCGCGCACGATAATCGTCGGCATACGATCACGCCGCCAGATCACGCCGTCTTCGAATTCATAGCGAACCTTGGCGATCTGCGTGAGCGGTACCGCGCGTCCTGAACGCGTCGGTACATTCAGGCTCTCCAGCAAATGCAATTTCGCGCGCTCGTCCCCCGGCCCGCGAATCAAAACTTCGATTTGCTTGTCGCGTTCACGGAAGAATGTCACCTGCGTGCCGTTCAGCGAACTGTTCAAGAACGCCGAAACTTCCTGCGATGACGTACCCAGCAGCCGCGCCTTGTCCTGATCGACGTCGAGTTTGACGACCTTGGAACGCTCGTCCCAATCAAATTGCACGTTCGCCAGATTCCTATTCGCGCGCATCACCTCCGCCACTTGTGCGGCCAGTGCGCGGATGGTCGGAATGTCTTCGCCCGATACCCGGAACTGCACAGGGAAACCTACTGGTGGGCCGTTTTCCAGACGTTGCACGCGTGTGCGCGCGGCAGGGAAGCGCTCGTCGAACATGTTGATCAATTTGGTGCGCAACTCTTCTCGCGATTTCACATCTTTAGCGGTGATCACGAATTGGGCAAAGCTCGGCGTGGGCAATTGCTGATCGAGCGGAAAATAAAAACGCGGTGCGCCGGCACCGACGTAGCTTACGTAATTGGAATAGAGATTTTTCTCACTGTCCAGGAACGCTTCGAGCACCATGACCTGCTTCTCAGTGGCCTGAAACGACGATCCTTCCGGCAGCTTGATATCGACCAGCAACTCGACACGTGTAGAGGACGGGAAGAATTGCTGCTGAACAAACTTGAATGCGAATAGGGACACAAAAAATAATAACAACGTGGCCAGCAACACTGTTTTGCGGTGGGTCACGCACCAGGCTACCGCCGCGCGAAAGCGAACATAAAATGGTTTTCCGTACACGTCATGGTCGACGTGGGTGGCGGGATTGTGGCTGGCGTCGTGGTCACTTGCGTGTGTCGCATCGGTGGGTACGATTCGCAGTGCCAGACGTTTGCCGATCAAGGGAATGCGTGCCACCCAGCTTGCGAGGCGGCGAATTCGCGGTGTGATAACGGGTACGCCATTTTTGTAGTCGGGCAGGAATTTGTAGCCGAAATACGGAATGAAGATGACCGCCGCGAACCAGGAAATGATCAGCGCCAGAGACGTCACCTGAAAAATGGAGCGGGTATATTCGCCCGTACCGGATTTGGCCGTTGCGATTGGCAAAAATCCTGCGGCCGTGATGATGGTGCCGGTCAGCATCGGGAACGCCGTGGAGGTGTAGGCAAAACTCGCGGCGCGCATGCGATCCCAGCCTTGCTCCATTTTAATAGCCATCATTTCGACGGCGATGATGGCATCATCGACCAGCAGGCCCAGCGACAGGATCAACGCACCCAGCGATATTTTGTGCAGCCCGACATCGAATAACGACATGAATAGAAACGTGGCAGCCAGTACCAGCGGAATCGATAGCGCAACCACAAAACCAGTCCGCACACCAAGGCTGAAGAAGGTGACGGCGAGCACGATCACCACCGCCTCTGCGAGCGAGCGCACAAACTCGCGCACGCTACTGGCCACCGCACGCGGCTGGTCGTTGACGCGATGCAGTTCCAGCCCGATTGGGAGAGCCGCCTCAAGCTTGGTCAGCGAGGCATTGAGGTGTTTGCCAAGTTCAATGATGTCGCCATTGGCGCGCATCGATACGCCGAGACCGATTGCAGGCTGGCCTTTGTAACGCATGCGTGAAAATGGCGGATCGGCGTAGCCGCGTGTGACGGTCGCAATGTCGCCAATCTTGAAATTTCGTCCATTGGCACGCAGGGTGAAATTCTTGATCGCATCGACGCTCTGGAATGCGCCGGTGGCACGCACATAAATTTTGTCTGTCGCGGTTTCGAATGCGCCGCCCGGCGTGACGGCGTTTTGTGCTTGCATCGCCGCGATGATGGCGTTGCCGTCAACCCCGAGGGTGGCGAGTTTGACATTGGAAATCTCGATAAAGATTTTTTCATCCTGGTCGCCGATGATGTCTACCTTCGCAACGTCCTTGATGTGCACGAGTTCGCTGCGGATGCGATCAGCGTAGATTTTTTTGTCGGCGAAACTATAGCCCTCACCGGTCAGCGCGAAAATATTGCCGAAGGTATCGCCGAATTCATCGTTGAAAAACGGTCCCTGACTGCTGGCGGGCAAGGTCTGGCGAATATCGCCGATGCGTTTTCTCACCTGATATTGAATGCCGGGTACTTCGGACGCCGGCACGGCGTCGTCGATGAAGAAAAACACCTGGCTCTCGCCTGGACGGGAATAGCTTCGGATGTAAAAGTGCGGCAACTCTTCCAGCCGCTTTTCAATCTTGTCGGTGATCTGTTGCTCGACCTCGCGTGCCGTCGCCCCCGGCCAGATGGTGCGCACCGTCATGACCTTGAAGGTAAAGGGCGGGTCTTCGGACTGGCCTAATTTGCCGTAGGAAATGAAGCCGATCACGCCGAGCAGGATGACCATGAACAACACCAACGGCTGGTGTTTCAGCGCCCATTCGGAAAGATTAAAGTTTTTCACTGGGAAAGGTCGAGGCTGCGCTCACCGGCCGAACAGGCGATCAATGAGGGCGAGCGTTTGTTTCTGTTCAGCAGCGGACATAGACGCGGGCGCTAACACTGGTGCTTGCGCCACTTTGCCGTCGCCGGTCACGATGGGGTCAACAATCGGTTTGACGACTTCGCCTTCGCGCAGCTTATGCACGCCGGCCGCGACGATAATATCGCCCGGCTTGACGCTGCCGTCGTTGGCCTTGACGATTGCCGATGTCTCGCGATACTGAATAACCGTTACGGCTTTCAATGCCACCTTTCCATCGGCTGCAACCTGCCAAACGCCGGTGGTTTTATCGCGCATGTAAAGTGCCGAGAGTGGTACGGCAAGCGTATCGACTTCATTGGCCCCGACAAAAACGGCATACGCCGACATGCCTAATTGGATCGAATCATCCAATTCCAACAAGCTGATGCGCAACGCGTAGGTGCGGGTAATCGGATCGGCGGCACCGCCGATTTCGCGCACTTTAGCCTTATAAAATTTGCCCGGATTGGACCACAGGCCGACGCGCAATTCACGCGTGAGGGCACCCTTGCCTTTGAACTCGGCAAGCTTGGCTTCAGGCACGCTGATCGAAAGTTCTTTTTCCAGCGGATTCGCGATTTTCATCACGGCTTGTCCGGCAGAAACAACTTGTCCAGCTTCCGCCATCACCTGAGTCACAACGCCGCTGGTCTCCGCGATCAGCGTGGCATAGCCTTCCTGATTCATCGACACGCTCGACTGCGCGCGCGCGGCATCGAGGCGCGCTTTGGCGGCATTGGCGATGTTTTCTTTTTGGTCAATCGCCGACTTGCTAACAAAGCCTTTCTTGAACAAATCCTGAAACCGCTTCAATTCGGCGTCGGCGAATTCGGCTTCGGTTTGCTGTACTGCAACTTGCGCCTTGCCCGCATCAGCGGTGAACCGCACGTCTTGTGAATCGATACGCGCCAACGGCTGCCCTTTTTTGACCACCGCACCAGCATCGACCAGCCGCTGCGAAATTTTTCCGCCGACACGGAAGGCATGGTCGGCTTCAATCCGCGCATGGATGTCGCCTGCGTAAACGTCGCTGTCGACACCGGAAGTGGCGGGGATTTTGTAGGTTAGCGCTGGGCGCACTTTTGCCACTGCGGCCTCTTGTTTGGCACAGCCGTTCATGCCGACGATCAACAATATGCCAGTGGCGAACGTGGTGGCTAAGTATCTGTAATTAATGGTTGTTTTGTTTTTCAGGACGGGAGTTGTCATGCTTTTTCTCTGGCTTGAGCTGCAAAAAAATAACTGACCAGCGGGTAAGTTACGCCCAAAGACATTAACTGTCAACTCGCGAGAAACGATATTTGCGGGTCGTATTTGAGGTGTGCGTACTGATCACACAATGGACTTTTAGGAGCAAGGCATGAGCGGACCTCACACAAAAAAGACGCCGGATTGGGCGTGAAAGCAGCGCGTGAAAGCGGCGCCAAAATTGCGGTTGAATTACTCGGCAAGGAAAATGGTTTCTGGTGCAATGAACGCGTGCGGATTCCATTGCCGGATTGGATTCAGAAAGCAGAACACGCGATCAAACTGATTGGACGCGGCAAGGATGTTGACGATCTAAAGCTCGGCGTGAATCGTGCCGCCGAAGCAGCAGTACCACAAGCAAATCGCTGTTGGTTGGTGCCGTAAAAACGATGTCGGCGCAGGACGCAAAAGCGATTCTCAGCGGTGGTGAAAATTCGGTGACGCGTTTTTTTCAGGATAAAACGCAGGCTCCATTAAACGAAAAATTTCTGCCGATCGTCACCGCAGTCACCACACGCATCGGATTGGCAACGCAGTACAACGCACTCGCTGAGCAGGTTCAAAAAACCGGGTTTGTAAAACTAAAACCAGAGCAGGCGAGAGTCGAGACGCACGTGACAGCCGAGGCGCTGGACGGGATTTACTTCATGATCGGCGAAGAAGAGAAAAAAATTCGCAGCGACCCACTGGGAACAGGCAGCGACATTTTGAAGAAGGTGTTTGGGGCCATCAGGTAATTCAATTTCTATTTCATTAGTGCATTAATTCACTGCGCTGACAAAAATATTCGTCTTTCCCGCGACTGGTGAAGGCACGCCTTCACTCCAGCGGCTTTCAGTGCAAAGTCACTGGATCCCCGCCTTCGCGGGGACGACGAGTGTTTGACACTTCCACCACTCGTTTCTTGAACCAATGATCGAGAAACGGAATAAGGTGGCAGGCGCAAATTTTGAGGCACAGGGATTTTTGGCAAGTATTCATAGAACGCCATTTGGCGGGCTCTTCAGGCACAAAACGCGGCTTCAAAAGTCCCGCCAATGCTGGGGTTCAGTAATTTTTTCACCGCCTCGTCACAGCGGAATAAAAATTAAAGCTCCGATCAAAATCCGTGACACCGATGAAAATATGAGAAATCATGGGGTGTTTAAGCCCAATTTTTCGTCCGCTCCACCGCCTGCCGCCACGCCGCCATGCGCGCATCCGCGTCGGTGCTGGAGAGTGTTGGCGCAAATGTGCGCTCAATCGCCCATAACGATGCGATTTCATCCTGCGAGCGCCAAAATCCCACCGCCAGGCCAGCCAGATATGCAGCACCTAGCGCGGTCGTCTCGGTGATTTTTGGCCGCACGACGTTGACGCCCAGAAGGTCCGCCTGAAACTGCATCAGAAAATTATTGACCGATGCGCCGCCATCGACGCGCAATTCAGCCAAGGGAACGCCAGCGTCTTGGCGCATTGCGCCAGCCAGTTCCGCACTTTGAAACGCGATCGATTCAATCGCCGCTCTGGCGATGTGCGCCCGCGTGCTACCACGCGTGAGGCCGAGGATGGCACCGCGCGCATTCGGGTCCCAGTAGGGGGCTCCCAAGCCAACAAAGGCGGGCACCACCATCACACCGCCCGAATCCGGCACCGATGCCGCCAGTGCTTCCACATCCGATGATTGTTCAATGATGCCTAAGCCATCGCGCAGCCATTGCACCGCAGCACCGGCAACAAACACGCTGCCTTCCAGCGCATATTGCGCGGGTTGTCCAATGAGCCGCCACGCCACCGTGGAGATCAATCTGTGTCGCGACACAACTGGCGCGTCGCCCGTATTCATCAACATGAAGCAGCCAGTGCCGTAGGTATTTTTGGCCATCCCGCGTCGGTGGCAGGCCTGACCAAACAAGGCCGCCTGCTGGTCGCCGGCCACACCGCCAATCGGGATGCCGCGTGGCAAATGTTCACATGCGGTATCGCCAATGACTTCGCTGGAACTGACAATTTTTGGCAAGAGGGCGCGCGGAATGTCCATTGCACGCAATAGCTCGTCATCCCAATCGAGCGTGTGGATATTAAATAGCATTGTGCGGGACGCGTTGGATACGTCCGTGGCATGGACTTTGCCTGCTGTTAACTGCCAGATTAGCCAGCTATCGATGGTGCCGAATGCAAGTTCGCCACGCATCGCGCGGTGGCGTGCACCGACGATATTGTCCAACAACCAATTGAGTTTCGTGGCCGAAAAATACGCATCGATGACCAAGCCCGTTTTGTCGCGAATGACTTCTTCGAGTCCGTCACGTTTAAGCGTCTCGCAAAAATTGGCCGTACGCCGATCCTGCCAGACGATTGCGGGTCCCAACGGTGTTCCGCTGGTGCGGTCCCAGAGTACGGTTGTTTCGCGCTGGTTGGTGATGCCGATGGCAGCGATAACATCTGGTTTTAATGCGGCCGTGGCAATCACTTCGGCGGCAACACCACATTGCGTACGCCATATTTCCATCGCGTCGTGTTCCACCCAGCCGGGCTGTGGAAAATGCTGGGTAAATTCGCGCTGGGCCGAGGCGAGTATCTCGCCGTGTCGGTTGAACAGCAACGCGCGGGAACTGGTGGTACCTTGGTCGAGGGCAAGGATGGTTTTCATGAAGAGCGTGATCAGGATAGGGTGGTGGCGTTCTTCAAAAGCGAATTTGTGGCAGTCAGTCGCGTGTCGGCTGCGCTAAAATGTTAAATTGGTAAAAAGAAAACTAAAACTTCAGCGCAGCATAACGCACAATCGGTATAACGGAGAACATATGGGACTTCTCGACGACCTCAAAAAAGAGGCCGAGACACTCAAGAGTCAGGAAGCTGCGAAGACGCAGTCGATCAAGGCCAATGCAGCGGCAGTAGATCGCGCGTTGCGGAAAACCTTCCAGTACATGAGTGAATTGTTCAAGCAACTCAATGTGGTCAAGCCGCAGTGCTCGCTCGTCTATGATTTACTTACCGTCGGCAAAATAGATGGCCTCGCGCAGAGCGACTACCGCATCGAATTTCGCACCTCGCAACGAGAAAATTCCGAACATTTTGAAAACGTCACGATTAATTTCAAGCGCAGCAAGGCCGAGCAATTGACGGTCAGGCGCGAAGCCGAACAGATTGAGCGTTTCCGTGATCTGCTCTGGCAAAATAACATGCGCTTCACCTCCGAGCCCTTCAAAAATGATCGCCGCGTGACAACACACGAAGTGTTCAAGATTAACTGTGAAGTGTTGTGCGGCACCGACGTGGTTGGCGATTATGACGCAGGTGTCATCCGCTTCAAACTGAAAAACGTCGAGGACTTCGGCCCGACTGTTTACACGCTGGAGCCCGATGCCGTCAGCGACAAGGCGCTGGAAGAACTGGCCAAGCTCTTTATCGGCAAGGACTCGGAGTTCAAGGATTTCAATCGGCGACCAGCATTCAATCCGAGTGCCACCGGACAGTTCGCCAAGCCGCAGTTCAAGACACCGCAATATGTAGCCAATCCCGCACCACCACCGCAGGAAGAAGAGAAAAAAAGCGGATTGTTTGGCGCAATCAAATCGGTGTTCAAAAAACCGAATGAATAACGGGCGTCATCGTTTTACAAATAAAAAGGGCCGCATTATTGCGGCCCTTTTTATTGGTTCTTGCGCCGCTGTTAACGGCGATTCTGCAACGCTGCGATCCGTTCCTGCATCGGCGGGTGGGTGGCGCGCAAGGCCATCACATCAATCTTGTCCGAGATACCAGACGCTGCCATCGATTTCGGCAATTCCCCCGCCTCCAACCCACCCAGCCGGGCGAGCGCTTTTATCATCGGTTGCGGCGTGCCCATCAAGTTTGCAGCACCAGCATCGGCGCGAAATTCACGCTGACGCGAAAACCACGCCACGATGAAGGACGCAAGAAAGCCAAACAAAAGCTGGCAGGCGATGTCGGTGATGTAGTAACCGATGCCGGGGCCGGAACGGTCGTTCTTCAACACGACGCGGTCAACGAAGTAGCCGACGATCTTTGCCAGGAACACCACAAACGTGTTCACCACGCCCTGAATCAGAGTGAGCGTCACCATATCGCCGTTGAGGATGTGCGCGATTTCATGCGCCAACACGGCTTCGACTTCTTCTTTCGTCATCGATTCCAGCAGGCCGGTGGAGACGGCGACCAATGAGGAATTCTTGAATGCACCTGTCGCAAATGCGTTTGGTGCGCCTTCGTAAATGGCGACTTCAGGCATGCCGATATTGGCTTTGTTGGCAAGGCGGCGGACGGTCTCGAGCAACCAACTTTCGGTTTCGTTGCGCGGGCTTTCAATCACCTTGGCACCGGTGCTCCATTTGGCCATCGGCTTGGAAATGAGCAGCGAAAAAATCGCGCCGGTAAAACCAACAACGGCTGAAAACGCCAGCAGCATCGGCAGATTGAGACCATTGGCGGTCAGGAATTTGTTGACCCCCAACAGACTGGTCACCACGCCCAGCACAAGCATGACGGCAAGGTTGGTGGCAAGGAAGAGGAATACGCGTTTCATGGTTTGATTATTCCCATCAGTGAAAAATTAATAGCAGATTGTACCGTGCGCGGCCGGTGTTCGGGTTGTCACGATGCTGCTCGCACGTAATGCAAGCTGGGGACAAAATCCTGAAATTCAAGCGTCATTTATCACCTGATAACAGCCGCTTGAACGCCGACGCAATATAGTCCTCACCTGCGGTGAAAAGTTCACACGCCGGTTTCGCTTTTATGCGCAAGTCGGCTCGCACGGCGGGCATAAAAGCTGCCGAACACCAACGCTGCAGACATCGTCCAGAACACCGGCATCATACCCAGCGTCGCGCCGACGGCACCGAATATGAGCGGCATCGCCGTCTGGCTGCCGTTGATGAGTGTGGTGCGCAGGCCCAGCGCTTCACCGGCGCGTCCTTCCGGTGCTGATTCGTGAAGCAACGTTAATACCATCGGCTGCGGCGAGCCCAGCCCCAGGCCCAGCACAAACATCAGCGCCATCATCAGCGCCACGTTGGTGACGAAGGGCAGCAAAAAATAGCTAACACCGGCAATAAGCAAAGCGCCGGTGAGCATCGGCCATGGTTTTACGCGCTGCACAAAGAATGGCATTGCCAGCCGCACTGCAAATGTTGCAGCGGCGAACGATGCCATCACCAGACCGATTTCTGACGCGGACAAACCGACCATCGAGCCGTGAACAGGAATGGCGAAGTTGTAGACATCCCAGGCCACGGTGAGCACGGCCATGGTGATATAAAGGCGTCGCAATTGGGGATCACGCAAAAGATCAAATACATTTCCTGCTTTGCTGCCCGCGGGTTTCGGTGCGGGTGCCGGGATGGGCAATAATTTCAACGACAATACGATGATGGGTAACAGCGTAAAAATGGCCAAAAACGCGAAGGTTGCGCGATGACCAACGCTGTCGATTGCGACACCGGAAAACAACGGCGCGATGAACGATGAAGTGGAATAGCCGAGCGCCACATAGCTGAAATTTACGGTACGGTCTTCTGGCCGCGAAAGCTCGCCGACCGCATGATAGGCCGCGACATTGACCAGCATGAATGCGAGCCCGACAATCACGCACGAGACATAGAGCACCGCCATGCCCGGAAACAGAAACGGCAACAGCGTACCAACTCCGACGGCAATGGAACCAATCTGCATTGGCTTGACCACGCCAATTCGATCAATCCATCGGCCTGCCGCGACCGAGAGCATGGCCGGCAATAGCGCGTACAGCGCGATGAGTATGCCGACAGTCAATGCCGACGCACCCTGATAAATCGCGTAGAGCGTTGCTGATATGCGGCTGCCATTGAATGCGATATGGTCCAGCACCATCAGGATGATGATTAACGGCAGCGGGCGCATGGCTGAGGCGGGCGGAGGCATTGCGTGTTTTTCTTTCATGTTGGCTGATCTATCGGGTTGACCCGCGCTGCATCGCCAGCGCCACGCCAACGGACGTGATGACGATGCCGATGAGAGAAATCGGTGTCGGCACGACATCAAAAACGACGAACTCCATCGCCACCGCAAAAATAGGCGGCAGATAAAGCATGCTGGACACGCGGGTCGCTTCGCCGTGGCGCATCAGCGTGTGCAAGGCGTTGACGGCGAGAATGGAGGCGAACACAACCAGAAACGCGATGGCGCCTAACAGCGGCCACGACCATTGCACCTTCGCGGGTTCGAACGCGATGCTGAGCGGCACCAGCACCACCAACGAGGCTGCAAACTGAATGAGCGCACTCGAGCGCAAATCAACCGTTGGACAGAATTTTCGCTGGTAAAGCGTGCCGACGGTCAATGCCACCAATCCCGTGAGGACCGCAATCAAACTGCCGACGGTGACGGCGCGAATATCGACCTTGTGCCAGACGATCAGCGCGACACCGGCGAAGCCGAGCGCGATACCGAACCATTGCCGTTGTGTGACGCGCGCGCCCGCGCCGCTTGAAATCAGTGCAGTTGCCAGCGGTTGCAGCGCCAGAATGACTGCCGCAATGCCGGCCGACATCCCCAGATATTGGGCGTAGTGGCTGCCCGACAGGTGTATTGCGTGTATCAACAGCCCGGCGATGGTGATGTGCAGCCATTCGCGTTGCGTCGTTGGCCAGGCCGGCTTCAGCCACAGCACCAGCGGAATCAGGCAGGCAATGCCGAAAGCAAAACGTAATGAGAGGAAGGTGAACGGCGCGGCGTATTGAATGCCGATTTTAGTCGCGATGAAGCCAGAGCCCCAGATCACGACAAAATACCAGGCGAGCAGGGCATCGCCGCGCCGCTGATCTACTTGCATGAACTTAAAGGCAAAGTGGCCGTCCAGCTTGCCGTTTCAGGCAAAAATGGCTTGGAAGCCCCGCCAGTGCTAGAGTTCCGTTATTTTTTTGTTTGCATTGATTCATCCCCGCTTGCGATCCTCCAGAATAAATCTGCTGCCTTGTTCGGCAATCATGATCGTCGGCGAATTGGTGTTGCCTGACGTGATTGTCGGCATGATCGATGCATCCACCACGCGCAGCCGCGCGATGCCGTGTACGCGCAGCCGCGCATCGACGACCGCGCTGGTATCTGACGCTGGCCCCATCTTGCAGGTGCCGACCGGATGGAAAATGGTGGTGCCGATATTGCCTGCGGCATGGGCCATCTCTTCATCGGTTTGGATTGATGGCCCGGGCATGAATTCTTCCGGTCGGTATTTCGCCAATGCGGCGGCGGTTGAAATTTTGCGTGTGAGCTTCATCGCGTTGACTGCGACATTGCGATCATATTCGGTCGACAGATAATTCGGCTGGATGACTGGATAGGTGTGCGGATCGATGTGCTTGATGCGCACGCAGCCACGACTTTCCGGACGCAGATTGCACACGCTTGCGGTAAACGCCGGGAACCGATGCGGCGCGTCGCCGAACTTATCGAGGGACAATGGTTGAACGTGGTATTGAATGTTGGCCGATGGTTGTGCCGCATCCGATTTGGCGAACGCACCCAGTTGGGAAGGTGCCATCGTCAACGGGCCCGTACGATGTAGCGCGTATTCCAGCGCCATCTGCGCCTTGCCAAACAGACTGTTCGACCACTCATTCATCGTGCGGACACCCTGCACTTTGAATGCCATTCGCAATTGCAGATGATCTTGCAGGTTTTCGCCAACGCCGGCTAGTTCCTGCACGACGCTGATGGCATGCTCCCTGAGCAGGCGGCCCGGCCCGACACCTGACAACTGCAGCAATTGCGGCGAGTTGATTGCGCCAGACGCGAGTATCGTTTCACCCGACGCTTCGGCAAAAAACATTTCATTGTTGCGAATAAACTCAATGCCGTCTGCCTGCTGTTTACCTTCACGCAGGCTGAAGCGAATTTTAGTCGCGTGCACATTCGTCAATACCGTCAGATTCGGTCGTTTCATCGCCGGTCGCAGAAATGCTTTTGACGCATTCCAGCGCACGCCGGTACGTTGATTCACCTGAAAACGCGCCGATCCAAAATTGTCTCCACCGTTGAAATCGGCCGCTTTGGGAATACCGCATTGCTCTGCTGCATCGCGCCACGCGTTAAGAATTTCCCAGTCCAGCCGTTGTTCTTCAACCCGCCATTCGCCACCGGCACCATGCAGTTCGCTGCCGCCGCCGTAGTGGTCTTCCGAGCTTTTGAAAACCGGAAACACATCATTCCACGACCATCCCGGATTGCCGCCTGCCGCCCACGCATCGTAGTCGCGCGCCTGCCCGCGCATGTAGATCATCGCGTTGATCGACGAGCAACCACCCAGCACTTTGCCGCGCGCGTACAAAATGGAGCGGCCATTGAGTCCATCACAAGGCTCGGTGCGATAACACCAATCGGTGCGTGGATTACCGATGCAATAGAGATAGCCGACCGGAATGTGAATCCAGATCCAGTCGTCTTTGCCACCGGCTTCCAGCAGCAGTACGCGTACTGTCGGGTCGGCAGAGAGGCGATTGGCAAGCACACAACCTGCCGACCCTGCGCCGACGATGACGTAGTCGAAAGTGCCAAACGGTTTTGTCATGGTTGCCCAAGTGGTGGTGAGATGTACCGTTAGAATACTGCCATAAGCCGGAAGGCCTGGAAAATCAGAATGCTTGATACGCATCGCGCGCTTGGGGACGGTTGTTGGATATTTTGGGAACATTGAACAAATGGTGGAATCTGCGGACATCACAGAACGTACTTCTGTTGGCTGTTGCGATCCTGATTTTTTCAGCCATGCTGAGACTGCCTACGGCCGACCAGGCGATAGTAGGTGTATTGGAACGGCTTTCGTTCGATCTGCAAATGAAGTTTCTGCGCGCTGTGTTCCCGCAACCGGTCAAAGTCGAGCCGGTGCTGATCGGTATCGATGAGTCTGCCGAAGCGGCTTTTGATGAGCCGATCGCCATGTGGCACAAACACTTTGCAAAACTGCTTGATGCGCTGGTGTTGGCAAAGCCGGCCTTGGTCGGCATGGATGTGGTGTTGCCGTCGCGTTCGTTCGACCATATTCTACCCGGACTCGACATCTCTTTTCTCACCAGCCTTGCACGCATCAAACGAAACGTACCCTTTGTTGTCGTGCATACGTTTGACCGAACCGGAAAGCTCTTTCCGATCCATCTGCCTTATTTAAAAGTGCTCACGGATGAGTCATTTGCGTTCGATAAAGTGCTGGAAGATAAAGACCGCTACGCGCGCCGTTTCAATGAAATCGAGACCGTTGGCGAAGGTTCATTGACGACTTTCTCGGGCCATGTTGCGCGCCGTTTAGGCAAGAAAGTAGAGGCGGGATACATCGATTTCAGTATTGGCGGCAGCGTGAACTACGTGCCAATCCAGCAAGTTCTTGGCTGGCATGCTGATGGCAACCATACCGAGATCAAGCGTCAATTTGCGGGCAAGGTGGTGCTGATTGGTAGTGTGGTGGGCGGTCAGGACCGCTGGAATCTTCCGGTAGCGCTTTCGGAATGGGAACGCGATGCCAAGGGGGAAATGCAACTGAACCAGCCCGGCGTCGTCATTCACCTGCAAACGTTACGTGGCTTGCTCGGCGATGGCCTGATCATCCCAATCCCCGATGCACTCAAATGGCTAATTTGTATTCTTTTGCTCGGTTTTGTTTTCGTTCCGTCAAACCGCAAGACCTATTGGCTCGCCTTTATCGTGGCCCCTGCGATATTTTTTGTCGTTTCTGTGATGCTGATCACAGCCAAGATACTGATTCCTGCGGTAACGTTTCTTATTCTGCTGTGGATCGCGGTGATGGTGGGTGCAATACACGACGGCATGAGAACTTTGCTCGAGAAAAACCGCTTCAAGCAGTCGTTTTCCGGCAGCGTTTCGCCGGCAGTTTTGCAGGAAATGCTGGCGGGCAATTTATCGGCCGGGATTTCTGCAAAAACAGCGGAGGTTTGTGTGGTGTTTAGTGATATTCGCGGATTCACAGGCATATCGGAGTCGCTGTCGCCGGAAGCGGTCACCTCACTCTTGACGCGTTATTTTGACCGCATGGTTGGCTCCGTGCATCGCTTCGAGGGCACCATGGATAAGTTCATGGGCGACGGCATGATGGTGTTGTTCGGCGCGCCCCGCAGTCTTGCCAATCCATGTGAATCGGCAGTGAGATGTGCTTTTGATATGGTCGAGCAACTTCGAAAGCTGAACGAAGAATTTGCAGCCGAAGGTTTGCCGCCCGTGGAAATTGGAATAGGCATAAACTATGGAAAAGTAGTGGTTGGCAATATCGGTTCTACAGAGCGGCACAACTATTCGGCAATTGGTGACGCGGTCAACGTGGCATCGAGGATCGAAGGGCTGACAAAACGCCTGAGAACGCCAATCGTAATGACCGATCAGGTGCGGGCGCAATTGCCGGATGGGTTCGAGATGATTGATTGTGGTGAGCAGGCATTGCGTGGCCACAGTTCGATGCAGGTGTGGGGCGTGAAAGCGGTAGCGGCAGCCCCGACATCGTAGCCACGATTCACGTAGCCGCAGATTTGACATTTAGGGAGAGCAGCATGAAAACAAAATACTTTTTCTCGGCGCTCGTGGTGTCAGCGTTGACCGTTGCGGCACAGGCACAAGCGCAAGGCAGCGGCATCGCGTTCGTCACCGATGTCAAAGGTGATGCGGCGATGGATGCAGGTAAAGCCACATTGATGGCGGAGGTAAAAAAGGGTGCGCGTATCAGTTGCACGAAGGAATGCGCGGTTGGCGTGATGTACCTGATTTCGGGCAAGGAATTCGTGTTGAAGGGTCCGGGAGATTTTCTGGTTGGCGACTCTGAAGTAACCGCCAAAATCGGCCCGCCACCAACCATGCGCGAGACCAACTGGAAGGTATCTTCCAAAGTGGTTGCGCAAGCCGCGCAGACATCAAGCGCGTCGATCCGCATGCGTAGCTTGGGTGGCGCGCAAAAAACCGAGACCGCTGCGTCATTGGCCGAGCGGCTTATCTATCCGCGAGACACCAACGTGGCCACGTTACAACCGGCATTTCGCTGGGCATCGGCAAACGCGAAGGGACCATTTGAGTTTGAATTGAAGACCAGCGCCGGTGCTAAATCGGTTTACAAAGCCAAGCCCGCCGCGACATCGCTGGTGCTGCCGAAAAATATCAAATTGCTTCCCGACGTTGAATACAGCTGGATGGTCAAAGCAGGCGGTAGCGATGTCGGTATGACGACGTTCAGGACGTTGCCTACACACTCGCTGGATTTGACGCAAAAACGCAAACCCGACGATAAAGCACCATTTTCTGATTGGCTCCTTTACGCGTTGACACTCAAGGATGTCGGTGCCGATCAGGACGCCGGTGACGTTTGGGCGCGACTTGCCAAAGATAGACCCGACTTGCCTGAATTGGCGGCATTGGCGAAGTAAATGGCATCTCACAAACGGCGTGCCGATCTCGGTCGGCACGCCGTTTGCTTTTACAGTGACCATTTAGATGCGCTATTTTTTGAATAGCGCGTCTTTTTGCGCAATAATCTGGTTATAAATACAGGCTTCATCATGCGCGCATTTTTTTTCACCAGAATGTCTTGTTTTCGACGACTCAGAGTCTTGCTGATGTGCGTCGTCGCGCTCTGTCTGCCTGTTTCCGCCATCGGCGCTAATGATGATCGTGTCGCGCTGGTGATCGGCAACGACCAATATCCGACAGATCCGTTACGCAACGCTGTCAACGACGCTCAGGCCGTTGCCAAAACACTGAGTGATCTAGGCTTCAAAGTCATGATGAGGCCCAACGCCGATTACGCCACGATGCGTAGTGTGGCCGTCGAATTCGCCAAATTGATGGAAGGGGCTACCGCAGCGGTGTTCTATTACGCAGGGCACGGGGTTCAGTATCGCGGCGTGAATTACCTGGTACCGACAGATGCAAAGCTGACCTCTGAAGCATCGATACCATATCAGGCGATGCCAGTGACGCAAATTATCGAAACCATGGACGATGCCAAAGTACGGCACAAATTCATCATTCTCGATGCGTGTCGCAATAACCCGTTCAGTGCTGTGTTTACCTCGGTCGGTCTGGCCAAAATTCAGGCGCCACAGGGAACCATCGTGTCCTTCGCCGCTGCTGTCGGACAAGTGGCGCCCGACGGGGCCGATAACATGAACAGCCTTTATACGAGGACGCTGATCAGAGAAATGCGCGATCCGCAGTTGCAGGCGACGCTGATGTTTCAGCGGGTGCAGACGGTGGTGATGAAAGAAAGTATGGAGAAGCAGTTGCCCGAACTCCATAACACCCCGCTTTTTCGCGTGCCGTTTTTCTTCGCCGAGCGCGACGACCAAAATAGTCGCGCGACACCGCAACAGCAGGCATCCGGACCTTCCGGCGACACGCAGGCTATCCTCGAGAACGAATTCTGGAAAAGCGCGGAAAAAGGCGGGCGGATTGAGGGCTATCAGGCCTATCTTGAAAAATACCCCAAGGGCTATTTTTCAGCATTGGCCAGATTGGGAATTGACCGTTTGCGGCAGGAAAAATCCCAGCAACAGGTTGCAGCCACGCCGTTATCGGCAGGCAGCGTTAGCAGTGCGCCGGTCTTACTGCCCGAATCAAACGTTGTACGAACTGCGCCTGCGACGACGCAGACACCGACTCTTACTCCAGAGCCGGTTCCGGCGTCGCCTGCAAAGACCGTCACTGCGAGTGCGGCACAAGTGCGGCCGAACCCGACAAGTGATTCGCGCGGGCTTGAAATAAGACCGGCGGCGGCCGCTCCAATTGTCCCGAAACCAGCTGAACTCGCACCACCACTACCGGCCGTTGCGTCAAGCAGCATTCCGGTATCGAGCGCAGATAAAATCGCTGCAATTTCGCCGGAGCAACGGACTGCATTGCCCTCCGCACCGACCGTTGTGAAATCGCTGAGCGGTGTCATCCGGTTCCCCGATGGCGCGACTTATAACGGCGAATACAAAGAGAACAAAGATAAGCTACAGATCCTGCATGGTCAGGGCGAATTCATTTCATCGACGGTGCGTTACAAAGGTGAATTCCGGGATAACAAAAAGCAAGGCAGGGGCACCTACATCTGGGCCAATGGGGATCGCTATGAAGGCGACTTCGTCGATGATGAACCTTCCGGACGCGGCAAATTCATCTTCGCCAGCGGGGACCAGTATGACGGCGAGTATTCGAAAGGTGCCTTCAATGGCAAAGGAATATTTGTTGCAAAAAATGGCGACAAAACGGATGGCACGTTCGCCAACAATAAAGCGAACGGACAAGCGGTATACATTTTTGCCAGCGGCGACAAGTACGAAGGCGAGATGGCGGCTGGGAAGATGTTCGGCAAAGGCAAGTTCACCACCAAGGGAGGCGACCGTTGGGAAGCGACCTTTGTGAACGATCAGGCACACGGTAAAGGCGTTTACTATTTCTCCAACGGGGACCGCTACGAAGGTGAATTCACCAACGGCGCGATGACCGGCAAGGGTGCGTATTTCTATGCAAGCGGCTTCAAATCCGAGGGCAGCTACGTGAACGCGCAACTGAGCGGCGAGGGCACGTTCTATTTCAACGACGGCGATTGGTTCGAGGGCGTTTTTGAGCGGGGATTGGAGCGGGCAAAAGGATTTTCGGTGTTCAAAGACGGCACCAAACGTCGTGCAACCATGATCAATGGCAAAGTAACACTGGATGGCGGCTGATTGGGTTACGCATGAGTCTTGCACTCACTATTCCAATCGGTACCACCGGCAGCAAAGCAATAACCGTAGGCGATGAGCACACCTCACCTTTTGTAGGCTCTGGTCGCGTGCGCGCAGGAGAACATTGCCGCACACAAAAAATATTCGGCCACCACACTACTGACGGCTGGATCGCGCTTTAAGTATTGATTCGCGAATTTGCGGCAACGCCGCGCGTGCGGCTTCTTCACCACGCTTGATGCACATCAGGCGATAAGCCTGACTGATACTTGCGTAGTAGTTCAAATCGGGATGAATGAATACATCCGCCAAGGGGCGTTCTTTTTCAATGAGCGCCGTGCGCCTGCGGTCACGCACGCGCCATGCTTCAGGTGCTTCGGCAGGTGTTCTCTCAAGGTAGGCTGAGACATCAACGGCAATCACGACATCCGCGCCGAGCGCGCGCGCCACGCGGATCGGCACCGGTTGGGCCTCATCGCCATCGTAATACTGCGTGCCACGAATTCGGACAGGCGCAAATTGGCCGGGTGTGGCGCTGGATGCACGCACGGCCGCGCCGGTATTGCCCCGCGTGAAAACAGAAAGTGTGTTGTCATCACGTTTGGCAACCGTCACGGCCAGTTTGCGCTGGAATTCTTCGAGGGGTTTGCCGTCGGTGTGGGCGCGGACGAAATCCTCGATCGCGCCGCCGTTACCGGTGAACCCTGAGGTCGAGACACCGATGAATCGCGTCGGATCAATGTCCAGCGCAATTTTTTGAATCACCGCCGCCGATAAACCGTTTGCGTAGAAAGCACCAATGATGCTGCCAACGCTTGCACCGACCACCAGATCGGGCTCGATGCCGTTGGCCTCGAGAACATTGAGCACGCCAATGTGTGCAAACCCGCGTGGGCCGCCGCCGCCAAGCACCAGCGCGACGCGCGGACGCTTGTCTGGTGGATAGGGCACGAACTGCGGCGCATCAGGGCCATTGAACTCGGCAACGCCACCACTGCAACCGACTAAAAATGCGGCGAGCACGATGAAACATGCAGCCGTTCGCCGCCTGATGCCAGCGCGGGAAACGGGACGATGTGTTAGTGTAACGAGCACTCTGTTTTCCTCAAACCGGATCAATAAAATGACCATCGAGCATCGACCAACATTTTCGTTCAACCCGGCTTCTTGGCCGATTTCAACCAAAGTTGTTGCCGTCATTCTCGCCGTCTCACTGGCGCCGATGTTGCTCACGGCATACTACAACACCAGCAACAGCCTGGAGGCATTGCGCGATATCGAATTGCGCAGCCAGCGGCAGATTGCCGGTAACGTGGCAGGCCGCATCGGACAGTTGCTTAACGACACCCGCCGCACGGTTGCGTATATCGCGGCAGAACCTATTCTGGTCGAGGCGCTGGAGCAAAAGAAAGACGATGCATACAAGAAAGCGCTTGGCCGGGTTCAACGTTACGTGGCGGTTAATCCCGATGTTGATCTGGTCATCATCATGGATCAAATTGGCACCGCCGTGGTGTCAACTGAGCCGACCACGCTGGGCGGCAATTACAAATTTCGCGACTACTTTGCGCAGGCCGTGAAGGGGCGTCCGTACATGACCGGCATCATCGTCGGTTCAGTACTGGCGCAAGCGGGCGTGTACATTTCGCACCCAATCGCCAACCGAGAGGGCGTGATTGTCGGTATTGTTGTCGTCAGGGTGACATCGAAATCGATTGGTGACATTGTCGAAGATGAGCGTCAGGCAAAAGAGCGTGTTGGCTTTGTGCTGGATGGCGATGGTGTCGTGATTTACCACCCCGATGTGACCATGCGTTACAAAAGCCTCGGTACACTTTCAGCCGCGACACAGACGACGATTGCGGCAGATCAGCGATTCAAGCTGCCCAAAATCGATAGTCTGGGGCTCGAGGATCTCGACAAGGTCGCCACGGGAACCAAAGATGCCGGGCACGTACGCTATTTTTCAGGGCCGCAAATGTCAGCCGAGATTGCGGGCTATTCGCCCGTGCGTGTAAACGATTGGACAGTCGTCGTCAGTTCACCTGAAGCCTATTTCACGGCACCCATCCAGCAACAGTTCCAGAAGGTCGTTGTCACCGTTGCGGTGGTCGGCGCGGTATTCGCGTTGTTGGGGTTGCTGTTCGCGAGGAGCCTCGTGCGACCGCTGAATTCGCTCATCACTGCGGCGCGCGCGCTGAGTCGTGGCGACCATGCAAAAGCGCAGGCAGAAGTCTATTCGCGCGATGAAATGGGCCAGCTCGCCGAGACGTTTAACTCGATGAGCAAATCGGTCGTTGAACGCGAACGCGAGCGCGGTATTTTTGGTGCGCTGGTGTCTCCTGATGTGCGCGACAAATTACTCGCGGGCAAGCTGCAATTGGGCGGCGAACAGATTCGCGTGGCCGCGCTGTTTTCGGATATCCGCGGCTTCTCGACCATTTCAGAAAAGATGAGCGCGCCCGATATCGTCGCGTTCCTGAATGAATATTTGACCGAAATGACCGAAGCCGTGAAACCGTGGGGTGGTTACGTCAATAACTTTATTGGTGACGCAGTCGTGGTGATTTTTGGCGCGCCTTTGACCGCGCCAGAAATCGAGTATCGCGCGGTCATGGCAGCGCTGGCGATGCGTGTGCGTCTTGAGGCGCTGAACCTGCGTCGCGTCGAAGTTGGCGAAGTGCCACTTGAAAATGGCATCGGCATCGCCACCGGCAGTGTCGTGGCGGGGCAGATTGGCGCATTGGATCGTTGTATCTATACCGTTATCGGTGATGCGGTTAATGTCGCGGCGCGGCTGGAAGCGCTGACCAAGGATGTCGGCCAACATATCCTGATCAACAACGCGACCTTTATTGGGCTGCGGCATCACCCGGAGATTATTTCTGTGGCGCTGGGTGAGCACAAGGTAAAAGGGCGCACTGAGCCGGTCGTCA
>JAYURJ010000232.1:0-8735 GCA_043756275.1 Betaproteobacteria bacterium
TGACCTCAAACCCAGCGGCGCGCATTACATGGAACACCTGTATGAAGATGGCGGCTTGATGGCGGTGTTGAAGGAACTCAAGCCGATGCTGCATCTGGATTGCATGACCATCAGCGGTCGCACGCTGGGTGAAGAAATCGACGCCGCCAAAGTGCCCGCCACACGTAAGGTGATTCGTTTGGCGCAGTCGCCAATATTTCCGGTCGGCGGTCTTGCTGTATTGAAGGGCAACCTCGCGCCGCGCGGCGCGATCATCAAACATTCATCGGCCACGCCTGCACTATTGAAGCATCGTGGCCGCGCCGTCGTATTCACGAGCATCGAGGATCTGGCAGCGCGCATTGACAGTGATGACCTTGATGTCACGGCAGACGACGTGCTGGTATTGCAAAACATTGGCCCCAAAGGCGCGCCAGGCATGCCTGAAGCGGGCTATATCCCGATACCAAAAAAACTGGCCAAGGCGGGCGTGAAGGACATGGTGAGAATGTCGGACGCACGCATGAGCGGCACGGCATTTGGCACCATCGTGTTGCACATTGCGCCTGAAGCCGCTGAAGGCGGGCCGTTCGCGGCAGTCCGCAATGGCGACATGATCAGCCTTGATGTGTCGGCGCGAACGCTAACGCTTGAGATTAGCGATGCGGAAATGGCGGCGCGCCTGAAGACATGGACGCCGCCGCCAACTGTCGCCAACATGCCCAATCATGGTTATCGCAAGCTTTATCAAACCAGTGTCACGCAGGCCGACATTGGGTGCGATTTTGACTTCATGCTGCCCGAAATGAATCAGACTGCACCCGTTCTGATGACCGGGGAAAAAAATGCTTGAAACACCATCGCGTTCCGCGGCGCTCGTGGTGGGCGGTGGCACTATGGGTGCCGATGTGGCGCTGGTGTTGGCGCGCGCTGGCTGCAAGGTGATCGTGCTCGAATCTGCCGAACCACGACGCCATCTGCTGGCAGATTATTTCGTGCGCGGCATGACTGATCTGGGTGTTGCCGATGGCATCGACACAGTTTCTGCGTGCGCGTCGCTCGATGAGGTGCCATGGATAGAAATTGATTTGGTGATTGAGTGTATTCCCGAGCGTCTCGACATCAAGCGAACCTTGTTTGCAGAATTAGCCCGCCGCGCCAGAAAGGATGCGCTGCTCACCAGCAATAGTTCGAGCTTTCCGATTAGCGCCATCGCGGCAGATCTCGACACGGCCTCGCGCATGCTGGGATTGCATTTTTTTATGCCCGCACATCTGGTGCCGCTGGTAGAAGTGATTCTCGGCAAAGACAGCAGTCTCGCGCATGCTCAATCGCTGATGGTATTTATGCGTGCCTGCGGCATGGTGCCGGTGCTGGTGAAAAAAGACCTGCCCGGTTTTCTAGCCAACCGTTTGCAGCACGCGCTCGCCCGCGAGGCGTTTGCCATGATTGATGACGGTGTGGCAACGGCTGAGGACGTGGACAAAGCGGTACGATTCGGTTTTGGTTTTCGATTTCTCGCCGCAGGTCCCGTGCTGCAACGCGATCACGCCGGTCTGGATGTGCACACCGCAGCGGCAGCGACGATGTACCCGTCCCTTAGTGCCGCAACAACACCGGCAAAGGTGTTGAGGGAGAATGTTGCCAACGGAAAGCTCGGCATGAAAACCGGTGAGGGATTTTTCCGCTGGACGCAGGAATCAACTGCTGCCGAACGAAAACGCTACGATGATCTGCTGCGCGCCGGACTCAAGTTACTCGCTGGTGAACTGGCGCAAATCAAGGCGCAGGGTAGCGAAAAATAATGAAACTCTAGCACTGGTGCGGGTCTGAACCAACAAATGCCTGAAAAACCCCGCCAATGCTAGACTTTATTAGTTCTCAATCATGTGCCGCAAGCTGCTTCCGCGCCGACATTTCCGCAGGCACAAGCATAATCAGATCTGATTTACTCGCCCGCGACAAATATTTTCGCAACAATTTGTAAATATCAGGATCAAACTCCGTCTCGCTCGCAACGCTCGATTCCATGAGCGCCCATAGCTCGTCCTCATCTTTGGCCGTGCCCAAGTGACACCAGCGATTGACAAGGTAAAGGCGCTGCCAGCCGTGATCGGGATGCGTTTCCCTGATCGCAATCGGCCCGGGCCACGGCCACGCCGGAAAACGATGTTTGCTTAGCGCGTCCAGCAGCCGCAGATTGTGCTGCGCCATGCTCTCCTCCCCCACACAGGCGCCACGACAGCGATGCAGTTGTCGCGCGAAGCAGGCGCCCTCGGTTTGCTGTACACCGAGCGCTTTCCAGCACAGCGCATATTCAGCGGCGAGGCTCTGTAACAGCGCTTTGGCGCGCGGTTTGGCGGGGAATGGGCCGTACAAGCCGTCAGTGTTGCCGGGGTCAAATTCGGCAAACGGCACCATCTCTGGCGACAGAGACAAATCGATCAGCCGAATGAATACGATCTGCCGATTTTTTCGCAGACGGTGATTCCTGAGCGGCAGCGCCGACTTCACCAATTGCGCCTCGCGCAACAACGCCCCCAGTTCGCCTGCGGTTTCTTCCACAGCGATGCGGGTAATTTCGGTGGAGAGGCGCTGATCATTGGCGCTTCGATAATCGCTGGAAAAATGCGAACGCACGCGATCACGCAGATTCACGCTCTTGCCAACGTAGATCGGCAACGCATTAACGCCATAGAACAAATACACGCCGGGGCCCTCTGGCAGTTCGTCGAGCACGCCGGGCGCTAACTGCGGCGGCAGACTCGGCATTTTGAGCAGGGCCCTGACCGCGCTATCAACGACATCGGCAGGGTTGCCCCGACACATCTTGTCGAGCGCCTGCCATGCGATGCGCGCATCGCCCAACGCGCGATGACGATCATCAGCGTTTATATCGTGGCGCGAAATGAGTGCATCAAGATTATGTTGCGGATACTCGGGATAAAGCCTGCGCGACAGCCGCACCGTGCAGAGCACGTCGACCGTGAATGGCATCTCCATACGCCGAAAGGCGTTTTTGATAAATCCGTAGTCAAAGCGCGCGTTATGCGCCACGAACAAGCGACCTTCGAGCCGTGCCAGCACCTCACGGGCCAGTTTCTCAAAGGTCGGTGCATTGGCCACCATCGCGTCCGTGATCCCCGTAAGTGCTTGAATTTCCACCGGGATGGCGCACTGCGGATTGACCAGACTTTGCCACTGCTCAACAACGACGCCGTTATCGACCAGCAAGATGCCGATTTCGGTAATGCGATCCGCCGTTGCGGTGATGCCGGTTGTTTCCAGATCAACGATGGCGATTTTTGAGGGCAGCATGGATAAGTGGGATTTCAAGTGGTTGACATATTAATGTGTCGGCTGCACAACAGAAACGCTGAAAATGTTGCGTTGTGTTTGCCGTCACCCGCAATTTTTGCTAACGTCAAGTATTGCCGTTTCCGTCGTTTTTAACCACGCATTTTTACCTTGGAGCTTCGCCATGAAAAGAAAACTTCTCGCGGTGGCCTGCAACCCTCGCATCCTCGCGCAGGGCCTGACATTCGGCTTAACACTGGCAGCGGCGATGTGCATGCCGTCGGCTTTTGCGCAGACTGCGCCCGCAGACGCAAAAACTAGCAAGGTCGAAGGCAAACTTGACACCGTGACGGTGACCGCCGAGCGCCGTGCGGAAAATATCAACGACGTGCCGAATTCGATTTCCACCTTGAGCGGCGAAAAGCTCGACATCATCAATTCCAGCGGCCAGGATGTACGCGCGCTTGCCGGACGAGTACCCAGCCTGAACATCGAATCCTCCTTCGGTCGTGCATTCCCGCGTTTTTACCTGCGCGGCTACGGCAATACCGATTTCCGTCTTAATGCTTCGCAACCGGTGTCGCTGGTATACGACGACGTGGTACAGGAAAACCCGATCCTCAAGGGCTTCCCCATGTTTGACCTTGATCAGATCGAAGTGTTGCGTGGCCCGCAAGGCACACTGTTCGGTCGCAACTCACCGGCGGGCGTGGTGAAGTTTGATTCCGTCAAACCGCGCCAACAGCAAGAGGCTTACCTGAGTCTCTCCGCCGCGACCTACAAAACCACCGCGCTCGAAGGTGCTGTCAACGTGCCGATGAACAAGGATTGGGCAATGCGCTTCTCGCTGCAGGCACAGCACCGCGATGACTGGGTGACCAACACCCGTCCCGGTCCGACCAGGGACTTTGAAGGTTACGACGACAACGCAGCCCGCTTGCAATTTTTGTACGAGCCGGGCAAGGATTTCAGCGCACTGTTCAATGTTCATGCGCGCGACCTCAAAGGCAGCGCACGGCTGTTCCGCGCCAATATCATCAAGGCCAACACCAACGAACTCGTCGATGGCTTTGACTTGAAAAAAGTTTCCTTCGACGGCAAAAACGAATCAAAGCTGAAAACGGAAGGCGGCAGCGTGCGCCTGCGTTGGGCGCTGAACGATTTCACTCTGCACTCGATCACCGGCTATGAATCGCTGGACACGTTCAATCGCGGCGACATCGATGGTGGCTTCGGTAACCAGTTTGCGCCGCCTGCGGGGCCGGGGTTTATCCCGTTCTCGTCCGAGAGTGCAGATGGCATTCCGAAGCACTCGCAATTCACGCAGGAATTGCGTCTTGAATCGAACACCAAGGGGCCGGTGAAATGGCAGGGCGGGCTGTATTACTTCAAAGAAGATTACAAAGTCGAAAGCTTTAGCTACGACTCCCCCGCCAATAACGCCCAAGACGGCTTTCAACGCGTCAGCCAAAAGAACGATGCCGTTGCCGTGTTCTCGGCGCTCGACTTTGCGGTCAGCCCGGCATTGAACCTGCGTGGCGGCATTCGCTATACCCGCGACAAGAAGGAATTTAACGTCGAGGCCTACACCAACACTGGCTTCGTACCCTGTGTGCTGTTGGGCAAGTGCACGCTGGCGCAACTCAGATCGCAAGGCCCGACAAGTGCCTCGCCCAGCGATAACAAGTTCAGTTGGGATTTCAGCGGCACCTATGCGCTGGATCGCGATGTGAAATTGTATGCGCGTATCGCCAACGGCTTCCGAGCGGCCAGCGTGCAGGGTGCCGGCGCGTTCAACGGCCAGTCGGTCGCCAAACCTGAGACAAACACGGCTTTCGAAGCGGGAGTCAAAGCGGATCTGTTTGATCGCAAGGCACGTATGAGCTTTGGCGTATTCAAATATGAAGTGAAAGATCAGCAACTGACAGCGGTGGGCGGTGCGGCCAACGCCAACATTCTCCTCAACGCCAAAAAAACCGAGGGTCAGGGTTTCGAGCTCGATTTTCAGGCGTATCTGACCAACAATTTACTGGCAAGCGTTGGCGCAAGCTATAACGATACGAAGATCAAAGATGCCAATCTTGCCGTTGCAGTTTGCGCTTCATGCAAAGTCACCGACCGGCTCACGTCCGGTGGACTGGCATTGATCGACGGCAATCCGTTACCCCAAGCCCCCAAGCAAACCGCGAATTTTACGCTGCGCTACAGCATCCCCACCAAGGACGGCGAGTGGTATGCGTATACCGATTGGGTTTATCGCAGCAAGGTGAATTTCTTCCTGTACGAATCGGTTGAGTTCACCGGCAAGTCGCTGACCGAAGGTGGCTTGCGGCTCGGTTACATCTGGGGAAATGGCAACTATGAAGTGGCAGTATTCGGTCGCAACATCAACGATCAGGTTCGTGTGACGGGCGGTATCGACTTCAACAATCTGACCGGCTTCATCAACGATCCGCGTAGCTACGGCGCGCAGTTCAAGGCGAAGTTCTGATTTGAGGAATTGACATCACCGCGCTTCGCGATGAGCGCACACAAATGGATAAAAGGCCGCGCTGACGCAAGTCGGCGTGGCCTTTGTTTTTGGTCGCTGCGTATTGTGGCTGGCGACTACTTATTGAGCCACGCGACAATCACGCCCAGCACAAGCATGCCAATCGAATCAAACACGATTTGTTGCGCGACGAGATCGGACGGCACCGGCTGCACGGCAAAGTAGATCAGGAACACGGGGATCGTCGACACGACCGCGATGGCCGCCCCGAAACGCAAGCCCTGCACCAATACGCCTTTGCCAGCTTCATGGCCACGCCGGTAAATCCACGTGAGGCCGATGCCGATGAGCAGGTGGGCCAACAACATAAAGCCAAAGTAGCCTTGCGCCTGTGCTTCACCACGATACAGATTCGGTAATCGGGCATAGTCGCCGCTAAGCGCCATTGCATGGACAACAAACCCCAGCATTAGCGATGCAAAGCCCATCACCAACGATGAAACGATGAATTTTGTATTCATTGATTTTTCCTCCGTGTGGATAGTACGGAAGAGTCTATTCCCCAATTGGGGCCGGGCGCAATGCTGGCGTTGCAGCGAGGCCGACGTAAATGCAAACCCTTCAATGCCCGGCTTTATCGCCCCAGAGTTCTTTCAGGCGGGCATCGCGTCCACAGCCTTGGCGATAAAAACGATAGCGCACCGGGTTTTTCACGTAGTAATCTTGATGGTAATCTTCGGCCACATAAAACATCGTGGCGGCGGTAATTTCGGACACGATGGCGGCCTTAAAGGGCTTACTCTTGTCCAGCGCAGCCTTGGACGCATTCGCCGCCTTTTGCTGCGCTTCGTCGTGATAAAAAATGCCGCTGCGATACTGTGATCCCACGTCGCAGAATTGCTGGTTTTTCACAGTCGGATCGATGTTGTGCCAGAACACATCCAGCAGCTTTTCATAGCTGATTTTGGCCGGATCATATTTCACCTGCACGACTTCTGTGTGCCCGGTCCCGCCACTTGAAATCTCTTTGTAGGTGGGGTCTTTCTTGGTGCCGCCGATGTAGCCGGATGTGGTTGAAATGACACCATCGAGGACATCAAAAGGGCCTTCCATGCACCAGAAACATCCGCCAGCGAAGGTGGCCACAGCGGTGCTTGCCGGTTTGGCCTTTGCTGCCGGCGCGGGCGATTGTGCCTGCGCCAGTGCGATGCCCGACATGCCGATCACAACGAGAAGGATGAGGTTGGATAAAGTCTTGAACACGGCTGGTTCCTTTTAAAATGGTTACTTAACCAACAGCCAGTCTGTGTTGGCTGCGTTGCCTTGCGTTTCAATTTACAAATCGCACGAACTACATACGTTGCAAAAGTAATGACGGTTTCATCGGGTATGCTAACAGTTGATTAGAGTTGATTTAATGTCAACATTTTCCCACTAAAAGTCACGTAAACCGTTCATGCGCTCCTACCAATACCGTCTCGTCAATGTCTTCGCCGAATCCATTTTTGGCGGCAATCCGCTCTGTGTGTTTGAGTCCGGCGATGGCCTGACTGACGTTGAGATGCAGGCGCTGGCGCTGCAATTCAATCTCTCCGAAACCACCTTCATTTTCCCCACCGATTGCGCCACTGCAAGGGTAAGAATTTTCACGCCGACGTTCGAAATGGCTTTTGCCGGTCACCCGACACTGGGGTCCGCCCACGTGGTGCGCGAATTGTTCAAGATGGGCGACGACGTATCGCTGGAAATGAAGGCCGGATTGATTCCGGTGAGCGCCGCGGGCGACGTATGGACGCTACGCGCCAACGCCCCCACGTTCCGTGAGGTCGCCCTGATGCCCGCCGAATTGGCGGCCATGCTTGGCTTGCAGCCACACGATGTGCTTCCCGGGGCAAGTTGGGTCAATACCGGCTCCGAACAACTGATCGTGGCGCTCACCAGCGCAGATGCGGTGCGACGCGTGGCACCGAAAGCCGATCTGCTGGCCACGATTGCGAGCGATGCCGGACGATCAATGGCGTATATATTTGCCCCTAACGGCAAGGCCAAACTGCTGTCGCGTTTTTTCTTTCTGAAGCATGGCGGCATTGTTGAAGACCCGGGCACCGGATCCGCAACGGCAAACCTGGGTGGATGGTTCATCGGGAAAAACGCAACACTACCGCTCGAATACAACATCGATCAAGGCGAGGTGGTCAATCGCGCATGCCGTATCGGATTGAGAGTCGATATGGCCAAACAGATTTTTGTCAGCGGGCGCGTGATCGAAATCGGGCGCGGCACGGTAACGTTGCCATAGCCTCAGATGTATGAAAGTACTTGAAACCGAACGCCTGACGCTACGCTGGTTGACGGCAGAAGATGCACCCTTCATCCTCAACCTCCTGAACGACCCGGCATGGCTCCGCTTCATCGGGGACCGTGGTGTCAGGGACGTTGAGCAAGCCCGCGCATACTTATTGAACGGACCGGTTGCCATGGTCGAGCGCTTCGGCTTCGGTCTTTACCTGGTAGCGCGCAAATCGGACGGCGTGCCCATGGGAATGTGCGGCTTGATCAAAAGAGAGGGCTTGGATGATGTCGATATAGGGTTTGCATTTCTCCCGCAATTTTGCGGCAGCGGCTATGCGTTCGAAGCAGCAACGGCAGTCATGGCTTATGGCAAAAGCGCATTCGGTCTCAAGCGAATTGTCGGCATTACGTCGCCAGACAATATAAGTTCGATCAAACTTCTTGAGAAAATCGGCTTGAAAGCCGAGCGCATGGTGCGACTTCCTAAGGTTGATGAAGAAACAATGCTGTTCGCATGGGAGGCGAAAAATCATCCCGATAATTTATAAAACTCAAGCATGGGCGCGGCTCACAGACCAAAAACGCAGATTCAAGTACGAGTCCCGACAACTCAGGGTGAAAAATAGGGGGTGAGGAACTGAACCGCGGTACCCTTTTGTTTCTGAGACGAAAGGAT
>JAYURJ010000233.1:0-3089 GCA_043756275.1 Betaproteobacteria bacterium
GTGACTTTAAGGCGAACGCCGCTGGATTCCCGCCTTCGCGGGAATGACGGCTTTTTTTGCGTACCGATAAAATTAATGCACTAATGAAGTGGAAATGGACTAACGCCTGTAATTCGTAATCCGCGTTTGTCCTAGGCGCGCGCTGCAAAAGGTCGTATATTTTCTGGAGATCACCCGAGCCAATTTAATGGTCAGCGGTTCGCGCGTGACGATATCGACACTGTCCTACACAACTTTGCCGATAAAGCTGATTTATCAGCGTGTCGGTCATGGCCACACTGTGATCACACTCACTAGCGTGGACATCAACATGGCGCAATTTTGTCGGGCATCTTCGTGCAAGAAAGCCACCGGGTGCATTGCGCCTGTTCTTATCTTTGTAATCGCGCTGCAACCGTCAATGTCATTTGGCGCTACCGCAACCGCGAAAGATCAGCCGAAAGCTGTTTCTACAGCCGCCCAAACCACAGGTGCAACAGCCGCGAAGACTCCACCGCCCGCAGAAGCGCCTGCAAACCCTTCGCCGCATGTCGCCCGCATCCTCGACACTGCCAAGATACCGCCGCTCGCCGCGGGCGCGCGCGGCGAAGCCGTGGTGCGCGCACAAATCCTGCTCGACCGCGCCTGGTTCTCGCTGGGCGAGATCGATGGCGGCTTTGGCACCAATATGACCCGGGCCGTCAAAGCATTTCAGGCGACCCAGGATCTTAAAGTGACGGGCCGCATCGATGCCGCCACCTGGCAGGCGCTCATCGCGGATGACGCACCGGTGCTGGTGAGCTACACCGTCACAGATAAAGACGCCGATGGGCCATTTATGAAAATTCCCGCCGATCTGATGGTGCGTGCAGAACTCAAATCGCTCGGTTTTGAAAATCTCACCGAGGCGCTGGCCGAAAAATTCCACATGAGCCCGGCGTTGCTGCGTGAGCTCAATCCGAAACGTTCATTTAAATCCGGCGACGAGATCGTGGTGCCGAATGTGGCGATGGCGAAATCACCCACCCGCAGTAAAGCGGCATCGATTGCCATCGTTAAGGCATACAAACAGCTTCTGGTGCTGGACCGCGACGGAAAAACCTTGGCGGCATTTCCCATCAGCATGGGTGGCTCGCGGGATCCATTGCCGACAGGCAAACTCAAAATTGCCAATGAAGTGACTGACCCGATTTTCTATTACGACCCCGCCTTGATCTGGGACGCCAAGCCGCACTACACAAAAGTTCAACTGGCACCCGGCCCGAACAATCCTATCGGCACAGTGTGGATGGGCCTGAGCAAGAAACACTGGGGCATTCACGGCACGTCGCAGCCGTCCCGCGTGGGGCGAATGGAAACCCATGGCTGTGTTCACCTCACCAATTGGGATGCGCAGCGCCTTTCTGCGCTGGGCGCGGCGGGCTTCGTGGTGGATGTGCGGGGCTAGCTAGTGATGAAGCGTTGGCAAACATTCAGCGTCGTCGAAAAACTGACTACCGTGATATTGGCCGTCGGCATCATGCTGTGCGGCATTTTGTGGATGGCGTGGAACGCGAAAGCATCGGTGAATCGTTCGCTGCGCGACACGCCGGCAGTGGTGGCTCTGCAGCCTGTGGCGGTCATTGCGCCTGTTGCAGCCGCCGCGCCCGCAAAGCCCACTGCGTTGTCAAAAGCTGCATTGCCCGCGGTATTGCCTGCAACCCTGCCGCGCGCCTGTGCTCAGGCGTTGCGTCCCACCGCCGTCAAGGACACCGCCGCCAACACCAGCGTCGATGAAAAATCGACCGTCCGCATGCTCGCCGGGCTGGACTTGGTCATTCCCGTTGCCGGTGTCGAAAAACAGTCGCTCTACGATTCTTTCAGTGACGTACGTGGCAAACGCAAGCATGAAGCTATCGACATTCACGCGCCGCGTGGTACCCCGGTCATCGCCGCCAGCGACGGGTGCGTGGTGAAATTATTCCGCAGCGATCCCGGCGGAATCACGCTCTACCAATTCGACCCCGAAGGCAATTTCGCTTTTTACTATGCGCATTTGGATCGCTATGCGGATGACTTGACAGAGGGCCTGCAGCTCGAGCGAGGCGATGTAATCGGCTACGTCGGCACCACCGGTAACGCCGCGCCCAATGCCCCGCACCTGCATTTCGCGATCTATCGATTAGGCCCGGAAAAACGCTGGTGGGTCGGTGCGCCGGTGAACCCTTATGCGGTGTTCACGTATCAGTAATGCGGCGCAGATGGACTGGCAGGAGAAAGGGGTCTTCTAATAACCTTAATTCCGTTCGCCCGATCCTGAGGTCCACGAGGGATCAGCACGAACGAATGTTTTTATTGATGCGGCAACTAAATATGTTGAAACCGTCGTTCCCGCGAAGGCGGGAATCCAGTGTCGGTCGTCGAAAAGTCACTGGTTCCCCGCCTTCGCGGGAACGACGAAGTTTAGAGAGAATTTTCAACATATTTAGTTGCCGATAGCAGTTTCCAATATTCAAACACAAGCATTGGCGAGCTTTCCAGACATAAAAGGCTTGAAACGCCGCGCCATTAATAGGGTTTGTGCAAATTGCCACATAAAATACCCCCTTCGTCCGGGGTTTTTATTCCCTTTGCGAGGGTGAGTGTGAGGCACATTCAGCGCGGCCATCGACCGAGGCAGGCGTTCCCGACTTCCAGGGTTTTCAAAACCTGGTCGACGGGATCACCGGTCTTGGTTAAGTTATCTAGTGTGAGTTCTTAAGATGCCTTGGATTCCATGTGGGTCAGGGCAGCTTCAATTTCTTCGACGGTGCAACCGGTAAGGTCCTTGTGGAATTCGTCGACGATCCGGTTCTGGACTTCCTTGTGATAGTGCTTGCGAAGCTCCCCCAGCGTTCGCGGTGGCGCGACGACGACAAGCGCATTAAAGTCGCCGCTTAGCGCTCTTTGGCGAAGTAAATTTGCGGCTTCTGCGGCAAAGCGGTCTTCTTCAATCTGGTGAAAGTCGGTTTCTCCCATCGCGCTACGCCGGACGCCCACGCTGCTGAAGCTACGTCCGGGTGCGTCGCTACCTTGATCGCGGCTGGCGGCGTTTTCTTGTTCGCGATGGGCTTCGAGGCGCAGATCTATCT
>JAYURJ010000234.1:0-3083 GCA_043756275.1 Betaproteobacteria bacterium
AAAGGAAATCATCATGAGCAAAGAATTCAACCTGATCGACACCCCAGTTATCGAAATCGCCGAAGTCACCGAGAAGCAAACCCTGATCCAGCTCGACGAGCTGTCGCTTGCCTTGGTCGGCGGCGGTTCCATGACCGTGTCTCTTTAATTGCCGTTTTGCCCCTGTTTTATAGATGTATCACCCTGACACCAACCACCGATTCCGCCCGATGACTCACAAACACCGTACTCTTCACATGACTTGAAACCTCGCTGCGGATGACCTGTTCCCGTTGGGCATCCACTTGATCGAGCGTTTCGTCCATGAAAAGCAATTGGGGATTGCGGTATCAGGCTTTCGCAAGCAGTACGCGCTGTTTCCGACCCTGAATAGACTCATCCCATGCTACCCAAAATAGCGTTGTACCCATTGGCCTTATTGGGAGCCGACCTGCATCTTAGCGCTTCTCGCGCCTGCCCGTATTAGCCAGGGAATCATCCTGCGCTATGCCGATTTTTATTGGCCGAAGTGGTTTTCAATTTCTCAAGAATTCGAAGATTCAATGCCAGCATGCACTTCCAATTAGTGTGGCGCGAATGGCATATGATGCACTCTCCACTTTCGTCTGCATCATCTCAAACAAGTCTTGTGCGCATCCTGATTGTCGACGACCACGACCCCATCCTCATGTCCATCAGGAACGTGCTGCAAATCGTCGTTCCAAAATGTGAGGATTCGACAGCAAACTCCTGCGATGAGGGTCTGCAACTGCTGAAGAGTTAGCCCTTCGGCTTTGTCCTTTCGGCTCTAAGCATTGGTAGTGCCACACCTAATTTTGCAATCTTGTCGTCCTGCGGGCAGATGGGCATGCGTTGCGCAGTATTGTCCGGCTCAGCTGATCCAGGTTTGGTTGATTCTGCTGCCAGACGCGGCGCATGGTCGCTCTTTGCCAATGCGACTGGGGCCGCTAATGCTTCGGATATTTCAACGGTGAAGCCAGATCAGGGCTGACGTTGCCGCCGTAGAAGGCTTGTCATTTCGATTGACGCGAGAAATCTGCTTTTTCTCAACAATGACAAAAGCAGATTTCTCACCCGATGAAGCCGGGTTCGAAATGACAATAAATTTGGCAAACTCCAGCACTGGCGAAGCTTCCAGGCACTTTTTGCCTGAAAACCCCCGCCAAATGGCGTTCTACAGTTATTTATGCTGCGCACATCGCGCCGCAATTTTTACCGCTTCCGCGCCAGCGTCAATCCATCGCCAATCGGCAACATCGAGATATCCACGCGTGCATCGCCATGCAGCTTGGTGTTGAGCGCCTGCAACGCTAACGTGTCGGCGTCTTCGGCGGGCACGGCAACTTTGCCGCTCCATAATGTATTGTCGATGGCGATCAATCCACCCGGGCGCAATAGTTTCAGGCAGCGCTCAAAATACGCGTCGTAGCTGCTTTTGTCGGCATCGATAAATGCAAAATCATATTGGCCAGACTCACCTGCGTCGATGCGCGCATCGAGCGTGACCAGCGCGGGTGCTAACTGCAAATCGATCTTGTGTGCCACGCCTGCAGCTTGCCAGTGCGGCACGCCGACCTTTGTAAATTCATCGCTGATGTCACATGCCAGCAGTTTGCCGTCCGCAGGTAAAGCGAGCGCAACGGAGAGCGCGCTGTAGCCGGTGAACACGCCGATCTCAATGGTGCGGCGCGCGTTGATAAGACGAATCAGCAGCGCCATGAACTGACCCTGCTCGGGTGAAATTTGCATCACCGCGTGCGGATGCGCGCGCGTTGCCTCGCGCAGCGCTACCTGTGCCGGATGTTCGCGCAGCGTATGGTTGAGCAAATATTGGTAAACGGTGTCGTTGAGATTCAGGGTGCGGCTGGACATGGCGCTGTTCCTTACTTGATTGGTCTGAAATGGATGTGATCGAACGAGCAGGCGTCGCTACGACAATTGCTGCAGCCATTGTTGCATCGCGCCCACCGCGTCGTCATAAGATAATTTTCTGCCCTCTTCTCGCGCGGTCGCATACCCCACCGGACCGAGTGCCGTGAGTGTGCGCTCGGCGAACGGCGCCAGAAACGCGGCATCAACGACATCGCGGCGACGGCCCATCTGCACCGTGTGGATGTCGGCTGCGCCATCGAAACGGGCGGCTTCTGCCCACAGGCCAAGATGGGCCGCAAGTCCCGCGCACACTTCCATCACCACCAGCCGCCCGCGCTTTGATCCAAGCTCGTCCGAAATCGCGAGCGATTCGATCAGCATCGCGCGTGCGCGAGCGTGCGCGTGCGCGCCTGTAGCCGTAGCGGTAACGACTGCGACTATCGCCAAATTGTTCAGCCCGATCATCGACCGCAACCGGTCACCAATCGCCCGCGCATGCTTCAGACCCTCCTCATAAAGCCGCTCCGCAGCGCCTAGATTTCCCTCCAGACGTTCCAGCTCGGCCAGGCTCGTTGCAACCCGATTAAAAAGTGCCACCTGATCGCCAAGCTGTCGCGTCAGCGTGAGTGCCTCCTCCATATAAAGGCGAGCCGTCAATCGATCATGCAGACTTAACCGCACGAAACCAAGCAGTGACAGCACGTTTGGCAACAGATCGGAAAAGCCTCCCGCACGGGCGATCAATAGACTTTCTGTCAGCCATGCCTCGGCTTCGATATCGAGATTCCGATAGCTGCATAACGAGCCGACATTCAGCAGCCCCTCACAGCGCAACCGATCCTGACGCAGGACACCCGGTCGCGCCAGCGCTTGAACAAAGGCATGGTGGCCTCGCTCCAGCAGCCCGCGACTGAGCCAAAAACGCATCAACGCATTCACCAGCCGCAAGCCGCGCGCGGCCCCATCGTCTGCGTGGTCACACCAACTGTGTGCGCTAAGAAAGTTGTCGCGGTCAAGATCCAGCCGCGTTAGCCAAAAGCCTTGGTCAGGACCGACAAGCGCCGTTTTGGCTTGTTCTGCCAGCGCGAGAAAACAGGTAAGGTGTCGCTCGCGCGTCGCGTGTTGCTCGCCGGATTCGGCCAACCGCTCCAGTGCATATTGGCGCATGGTCTCAAGCAGGCGATAGCGCATCTCACCACCTTCGTGATGCT
>JAYURJ010000235.1:0-8570 GCA_043756275.1 Betaproteobacteria bacterium
TTCGGATCGAGCACCACGCCGCACACGCTTTTGCGCCGATACATCAACGCCACCGACATGCCGAAGTAGCGCTTGCCGCTGGCGAAATTTGCGGTGCCATCGAGCGGATCGACACACCAGCACCAATCTGCTTCACGCCAGATTTGCTTTTGCGCCGCCTCAATCATTTCTTCGCCCAGCACGGGACAATCAAAGATTTGCGGGAGCGCATCTGCCAGCGCCGCTTCCACCATGCGGTCGGCTTCGGTGACGATGGAGCCATCGTGCTTTCGTTCTGCCACAACATGCTTGAAGCGCGGCATTAGTTCGCGTGCGGCGACATCCTGCATCAACGTGGTGACGGATTGGATTAATTGTGCGGGGTTTGGCAGCACGGGGGACACGGAGGATACGGAGGACGCGGCGGCGGTCGCGTTTGCAGCGTCTTGCCCGGATAAATCGGATTGCGGCGAAAGTTCGAGGAGAGGCATCGGTGGATCGTAATGTTGCTTGCTTGTTACTTGATAAAGGGCGCTGAGGCAATTTGGCTGTGAGGACAATAACACTGCGCCGCTATAATACGCCTGCCTGGACACCATCCAAAACCTGCATCACCTTTGCCTTTTTCCTTTTCTCGTTAGCCCGTGACCTCACCACGTTTTTTTTCCGCAATGCAGTTACCACGTCCCTGCGCGCCGGGAGCGGCGTTTGACGTTGGGGAGGCGGTTGCGCGCCATCTGCACGTGTTGCGCATTGCTGCCGGTGAGGCGATCACGTTGTTCGACGGTGCGGGTGGCGAGTTTGCGGCCACATTAACGGACATCAGAAAGCGCGATGCGACCATCACGCTCGATGCGTTCGATCCCATCGAACGTGAATCGCCGATCAACATCACACTCGTGCAGGCGCTGGCCACGGCAGACAAGATGGATCTGATCGTACAAAAAGCGGTGGAACTCGGTGTGACCGAGGTTGCACCGATCGCCACCGCACGGGCAACCTTGAAACTCGATGGCGAGCGTGCCCAAAAACGCGTCGCGCATTGGCAGGCTGTAGCTGTGGCCGCATGCGAGCAATGCGGACGCAATCGCATCCCGATCGTGCACGGGGTGCAAACGCTGGATCAGTGGTTGAAAACGCCTTTCGATGGTGTCCGCGTGTTGTTGCATCCGCTGGCGAAAAATTCACTGCTCGGGTGCGTTGATATGGGCAAAACTGTCGCACTCCTGATCGGGCCCGAAGGCGGTTTCTTGGATGATGAAATCGCCCGTGCCGTCGCGAGCGGGGCTATCAATGCGAAATTCGGCCCGCGCGTTCTTCGTACTGAAACCGCAGGCCTTGCCGCCATTGCAGCGCTTGCGGCGCGGTTTGGTGATCTTGGTGATCTGGCGTCGTGAACAACTCATGAGCAACTCATGGGCCACAGCAGATAAATGGTCGCGCATGACCGGTCGGTTATCGCTAAAATAACGCTCGTTTTCTCCTCCTCTTTCAATATCGGCTGATATGGCCAAGAACGACGCAAAAAAACTCGAAGCTTTTGTCAAATGGTTCCGCAGCGCCACGCCGTTCATTCACGAATTCGGTGAGCGAACCATCGTGATCGCGTTCGGCGGTGAGGTCCTCACCGACGGCGAGATGATGCAGCTCGCGCACGACATCAACGTATTGGTTAGTCTGGAAATTCGCGTGGTGCTCGTGCATGGCACGCGTCCGCAGGTTGAAGACCAACTCGTGCAACGCGGGGTCGCATCAAGGCTGGTGGACGGTCGCCGCGTCACCGACGATGCCGCGCTCAGGTGCGTGAAAGAGGCCAACGGTATCGTCCGCATGGAAATCGAGGCCACGCTCTCTACCGAGCTTGCCAATTCGCCGATGGCCGGCGCCGACATCCGCGTCGCGTCCGGTAACTTCATCACCGCCAAACCGTTTGGTGTGCGCGATGGCGTTGATTACATGCACACCGGGCAAGTACGAAAGGTTGACGCCGAAGGCATCGTGCGGCGTCTTGATGATGATGAAGTCGTGCTGATTTCGCCAATCGGCTTCTCACCGACGGGCGATATTTTTAACTGCACGCTCGAAGATGTAGCGACCTCGGTGGCCATCGCGCTAAAAGCGGAAAAACTCATTTTCCTCACTGAAACACTCGGTGCCACCGACAGCAAAGAGCGCCTGATCAATGAGCTTACGGCGTTACAGGCGCAAGAGGCCCTAAATGCGGTGCGATACGGCGGGCAGACCGAGGATATTCGACTGTTCCTCCCTTGCGCGATTCGCGCCGTGCGGGAAGGCGTAAAACGTGCCCACCTGATCAGCCGTCACATTGATGGCGCGCTATTGATGGAGTTGTTTACGCATCATGGTATCGGCACGATGGTGGTGCTGGAAGCGCCTGACCGCCTGCGCGACGCAACGCTTGACGACACCGATGGCATCATGGCCATCATCGACCCGCTGGTCACGGCGGGCATTCTCGTGAAACGTGATCGCGCGCTGATCGAGAAAGAAATTGATCGCTTTGTGGTGCTGGAACACGAAAACGAAATTATCGGTTGCGCGGCGCTGTATCCGTTTCCGAACGACAAAGCAGTTGAGTTGGCATGCCTCGCGGTTAACCCGTTTTACCGCGATGGCGGTCGAGGAGAGCGTATTCTCACTTTTGCCGAGAAACGAGCCAAGGAAAAAGGCTTCAAAACGCTGTTCGTGCTATCAACACAGACGACACAGTGGTTTGTCGAGCGCGGCTTCGTGGAAAGCGACGTATCAAAGTTGCCTCAGGAAAAACAGGCCTTATATAATTACTCACGGCGTTCGAAAATCTACTCGAAACCCGTCTAGGAGCAACAAATGGCAAGAATGGTGAATTGCGTTAAATTGAAAACTGAAGCGGAAGGCCTCGATTTTCCGCCCTACCCGGGCGCACTGGGCAAACAGCTATATGAAGGCGTTTCCAAACAGGCCTGGAAAGAATGGCTGGAACACCAAAAGCGATTGGTGAATGAGAACCGCCTCAATCTGGCTGACATCAAGGCCCGCAAATATCTGGAAGAACAGATGCAGCGACATTTTTTTGGGGAAGGTGCCGATCAGGCGACTGGATTTGTGCCGCCGCCAGCTTAAAGGCTGCACGTTTTTTCAAATTACCCCAATAAAAAACGCCCTTTTCGGGCGTTTTTTATTGGCCAAAGTAATGGCTCTGCGTTAGTCCGGCGATGAAGTTTCCCGCTCGAATTCCTCAGCCGTCACGTGTCGCACATCCTTGCCCTTGACCAGATACACCACGTGTTCTGCAATATTCTTGGCATGGTCGCCAATGCGTTCAATGGCTTTGGCAATAAACAATATATCGATGCACGCAGAAATCGTGCGCGGATCTTCCATCATGAACGTGACGAGCTGGCGCATGATGCCGCGAAACTGTTCATCGACAATCTGATCCTGCTTTACCACTTTCGCCGCCGCCGCGACATCGAGACGCGCGAACGCATCCAGCGCCGTTTTGAGCATGTCCAGCGCGACGCTGCTGGCGTAATGCACTTCTGAAAAACGTGGCGATGCACCGTGATCACGCTGATGCACGAGCTTTGCCATGCGCGCGATTTTTTGCGCTTCGTCACCGATGCGTTCAAGATCAGTAATCGTTTTTACCACCGCCATGACCATACGCAAATCGCCCGCCGTCGGCTGGCGCTTGGCGATGATATGTGTGCAGTCGTCGTCGATGCCGACTTCCATCGCATTGACGCGTTGATCGTCCGCGATGACGTGGTCGGCCAGCGGCATATCTGCAGAGGCAAGCGCTTCCATTGCCTGGTTGATCTGCTGTTCCACCAGACCACCCATCTGCAATACGCGCGAGCGCACGCCTTCGAGTTCGGCATCAAATTTCTTGGAAATGTGTTCGTTTGGCATGTTTTTTCTGTCTGGTGGCAGGAGAATGAAATATTAGCCTGAATGTAATTGGCTAAGTCTACTGTGCGTCTATGACAATTCTGTTACGGCAGCGTGGCGGCACGCTTCAACGTCTTCACGCCGCTGATTGAAGCCAGCAGTGCAACATCAGCACCCCGCCTTGCAAATAGGCCGTTGGTCACAACGCCGGCAATATGGTTGAGCGTCGATTCCAGTTCGACCGGGTTGGCGATGGCAAGACCAAACACATCGAGAATCCAGTTACCATTGTCAGTGACGATGGCTTTGTCGTCTTTCATCCGCCACTCCGGATGGCCGCCCAGCTTCACCAATTCACGCGCCACATAACTGCGCGCCATCGGGATGACTTCCACCGGCAACGGAAACTTGCCAAGTACATCGACTAACTTGGATTCATCGGCGATACACACAAATTTATCCGACGCGGCAGCAATAATTTTTTCCCTCGTCAATGCGGCACCTCCGCCTTTGATCATGGCCAGATGCGGCGTGATTTCGTCGGCACCATCGATATAAACCGACAACGGCCCGGCGTCATTAAGCGTCATGACCTCGATGTTGGCCTGCTTCAATAGCGCGGTGCTGGCATCGGAGCTTGAAACGGCGGCTTTAATACGGTGCGAGATTTTTGCCAGCTCGGCAATAAATAAATTGACCGTGGAGCCGGTGCCGACCCCAATAATGGTATCGGTGGGAACGTAGGCAATGGCGGCTTTTGCAGCGGCTAGTTTGAGGGCATTTTGGTCCATTTGCATATTGTATCTCGCGTGCTTGTTGTATCTCCTGCGGAGATGCATCTGTTTCCTGCTAAATTGGCAATCGAGGCAATTGACCACTCAAGCGCCCAAGAAACGCGCGCACCGGCATGCAACCCGTAAACCGCTTTTGCCCGGTTGAACCACAGAGAATTTCATGAAAATCGACTACCTGAAACGCATCCTTGATGCCCGTGTCTATGACGTTGCCATCGAAAGCCCGCTGGAGCCTGCCGTTGGCAGTTCCGAGCTGTTGAAAAACAATGTGCTGCTCAAGCGCGAAGACATGCAGCCGGTGTTTTCCTTCAAGCTGCGCGGCGCATACAACAAGATGGCGCACCTCTCAATGGCTGAATTGAAGCGCGGCGTCATTTGTGCCTCGGCAGGCAACCACGCGCAGGGCGTCGCATTGGCTGCGCAAAAGCTCGGGGCAAAGGCGACGATTGTGATGCCGGTCACGACGCCTACCATCAAGATCGATGCGGTCGCACGCCGTGGCGCCACGGTGGTGCTGAAAGGCGATAGTTATTACGAGGCAAGTCTGCACGCCAACAAACTGGCGGTGCAAAAAAAGCTCACCTACGTGCACCCGTATGACGACCCATTGGTGATCGCCGGGCAGGGCACGATTGGCATGGAAATTCTGCGACAGCATCAACATTTTATCGATGCGATCTTTGTACCCATCGGCGGTGGCGGCCTGATTGCAGGTATCGCCGCCTATGTAAAAGCACTTTCGCCAAAGACTAAAATCATTGGTGTGGAGCCGGTGGATTCAAACGCGATGTATCAATCGCTGAAAGCCGGCCGCCGCGTGAAGCTGGCGCACGTAAATCTGTTTGCCGATGGTGTTGCCGTCAAACAGGTGGGCCGAGAAACGTTTCGGCTGGCCAAAACGCTGGTTGATGAAATCGTGCTCGTCAATACCGATGAAATTTGCGCGGCGATCAAGGATATTTTTCAAGATACGCGATCAGTCATGGAGCCTTCCGGGGGGTTGGCGCTGGCTGGCATCAAACGTTATGTCGCGCGCGAAAAATGCAAGGGTAAGACCTTTGTAGCGATTTGCTGCGGCGCAAATATGAATTTCGACCGTCTTCGATTCATCGCCGAACGCGCCGAAATGGGTGAGCAGCACGAAGCATTGCTGGCTGTCACGGTGCCCGAAACGCGCGGCAGCTTTCGCAAATTTTGCGGCTTGATCGGCCCGCGAAACGTGACTGAATTCAATTACCGCATCGCCGATGCCAAGGAAGCACATCTTTTTGTCGGCGTGCAGATTGGTGGCCGTGACGAAGCAAAGAAATTGGTGGTCCATTTTGGCCGCCACGGTTTCAAGACACTGGACCTTACCAACGATGAGATGGCCAAGCTGCATGTGCGTCACCTTGTCGGTGGACGGTCAGAGCTTGCGCACGACGAACTGGTGTACCGCTTTGAATTTCCCGAGCGCCCCGGCGCGCTGATGAAATTCCTCGACAGCATGAGCCCCAACTGGAACATCAGCCTGTTCCATTACCGTAACCATGGTGCCGACGTGGGACGAATTCTGGTCGGGCTGCAGGTGCCCGCCAATGAACGCAGGGCTTTCGCGCGGTTTCTGAAATCCGTCGGGTTCGAGTACGTCGATGAAACCAACAACCCGGCTTATAAATTATTTCTTCGTTGATAGGCGCACGTTTAGTGCTCTTGACTGCGGCAATAAAATCAGTCTGCGATAATTTTCAAAGTCTAGCACTGGCGCGGTATTTGGAGGGTTTTATGGCTGGGAATCTCGTGGAATGGCGATCTGCGTTGGAATGTGCTGGCGGCCGTGTTAAAAAATCGGCGCTCACCCACGCTTGCCGCCGTGAATTTCCGGCATTAATTATTCCGGCCAATTCTTGATGTACTGTTTGAGAAGTTGATTTTCAAAAGCGACATCCTTGATCGCGCTTCGGGCGATATCGTGGAAGGAAAGAATGCCGATGAGCGATCCGTGATCGACCACCGGGACGTGGGTGATGTGCAACTCCGTCATCAGGCTGCGGAGGTGGTCAACGCTGTCTTCGGGTTTGCATACGGGCGGATTGAGTTTCATCAAGCTGCCGCACTTCGCCTGCATTAGCGCGCCGCCTTGGGAATTGAGGCCCTGTAGCAATTCGCGCAGGGTGATCAACCCGGCCATCTGGTCGGCCTCCATGACGATCATCGAGCTGATCTCGTTCTTTGCCATGGCCGACACTGCATCGGCAACGGCCGCATCGGGGCCAATTGAAAATAACGCGCGCTTCGGCTGCGACGGTGTTACTTGCGATTGCCGGGCCTTGTCTTTGAGGAGGTCGGCAACGGTTGATTGACTCATGATGGGTGTGCTTTACGCGGGCCGGAAAGGTTTGCCGCAGAGGATAGCAAACGAGACGCCGGTCTGCCAGTTGGCAGCACGACTGGCCCGGGCGAATTACTTGATGACGCGAAGCTTGCCACGAGGAGGTGCCCGGGGCTTATCGGGCGGCGGTGTTTCCTGCAACGCCGGGGGCATGGTTACCGGCGATTTGGCAGACGCGTTCCCCGCGCTGTCGGGCATTGACACCGACTGCAGATTTGGCGCGAGTGCCAGTGCCGGCGCCTGGGTGGTGGCATGTTCCGGCGCGGCTTCGGCCGGGAAAAACACGCCCCGACCGTTCTCTCTTGCAAACACGCCTTGCACGGCATAAACAGGAATCGCGATTTCCCGCGACACGCCATTAAAGCGCGCTGAGAATTGAATCACGTCGTTACCAATCGTGAGATTTCGCGTCGCCTGTTGACTCATTGAAAGAACGATCTCTCCGTTCTTGACGTGCTCCAGCGGCACTCGCGTATTTTGATCCACCTTCACGCTCAGGTAGGGCGTAAAACTGGAATCTGCGCACCATTCGTAGATGGCGCGAATCAGATACGGTTTAGTGGAGAGTTCGGACATGTAGCTTCCGGGCATTCTGCAAAAGACCTTGATGCGTCGCTTGGAGAGGACCTTTCGCTGTGCTTGGCGACACTATCCGGCTGTTGCGACAAACCGGATGGTCACTTCCTCATCGCTTTTTCAGACGCGGTCATGGAATCAATAAACGCCTGGCGCGAAAACAAGCGCTCCGCATATTTGAGTAATGGTGCTGCCGCCTTGGGCATGTCGACCTGATAGTGCTCAAGACGCCACAGCAGTGGTGCGATGGCAACGTCAAGCATTGAGAACTCATCTCCAAGCATGTGTTTTTGCTTGACGAAAATCGGCGCCAGCTGAATCAGGTTTTCACGGATGTAGAGCCGGGCTTTATCGTGCTGGTTTGGCTTGCCGCGTTCAATCGTATCGACATGATTGAAGATTTCATTTTCCATGCGGAACAGGATCAGCCTTGCGCGTGCGCGCATGACCGGGTCTGCCGGCATCAGTTGCGGATGCGGGAAGCGCTCGTCGATGTACTCATTAATGATGTTTGACTCGTACAAAATAAGATCGCGCTCAACCAGCACTGGCGTGCGGTTGTACGGATTCATTACGGCGAGGTCTTCGGGCTTGTTCATCAGATCAACATCAAGAATCTGAAAATCCATGCCTTTCTCATATAAGACAATGCGGCAGCGGTGGCTAAAGGGGCAAGTCGTCCCGGAATACAAAGTCATCATGGCGGTTTACCCGTTTTCTTTTAAATAAATTTACTGGTCTTCAAATCATCTGACCGCACAGGGTGACATGCACGCTGTGTCGCGATGAAAATCGCGTCTATTTGACGTCTTTCCAGTACTCATGTTTCAACCACAGCGTTATAAAAAACAAGATGGTCAGGAAGAACAGCACCAGCACACCGAGTTGAGTGCGTTGCACGCGCGCTGGTTCCGCCATGTAAGTCATGTAATTGACGAGATCCGCAATAGTGCGAT
>JAYURJ010000236.1:0-3050 GCA_043756275.1 Betaproteobacteria bacterium
CATCCGCGCGGTAAGCTCGGCTACGCGCTCAATTGGTCGCCTGAAGGCGTGATCAACGAGTACATCAACGATTGCGAAGTCATTCGCAATGGCCACATCCAGATGGTGCCCGCGCTGGAAGGGCTGGAAATGATTCTTGTCCATGGCCTGGAGCTGGAATCGTTCACCACTTCGGGCGGGCTGGGCACCATGTGCGAGACCTATCTTGGCCGCGTGCAGGAGCTTAATTACAAAACGATGCGCTACCCCGGCCACTGCGAACTAATGCGGTTTCTGTTGAATGAACTTTACCTGCGCGATCAACGCGATCTAGCCAACAAGCTGCTGCGAAACGCCCTGCCGGCCGTGGCCGAAGATGTGGTGTTTGTTCACGCCGCCGTTGAGGGGCAAAAAGATGGACGACTGTCACGCGAAGAATTTGTTCGCGCCTACCCGGCCATGCAGCTTGAAGGGGAAAGCTGGCGCGCCATCTCCTGGACGACGGCCGCGAGCCTCTGCGCGGTGGTGGAAATGGTGGCCAGCGGCGTGCTGCCGCAGCAGGGATTTATCAAGCAGGAAGAAATTCCGTTCGATAAATTCCTCGCCACCAAAAACGGCGCAATTTATCGCAACGCCGAAAAAGTCGCAGGCGGCGCGACTTTCGCTGCGTAAGCAACATTGCAATCAGGGAGTCAGCCATGCCATTTACCTATAACGTTGTTTCCGGCGCCTCTGCGGATCGGCTGGAGAATTTGATTGCTGAACGTCTTGAGCCTAGTGCCGACAAGGTGGCAATTGATCGGCGCATCTGGCGGCTGTTCGGCGAAAAATGGGCGGTGCTTTATACCGACCTGTCCGGATTTTCGCGGCACGTCGCCGAGTTCGGCATTGTGCATTTTTTACAGACGATTTATGAGTCGCATCGCCTGCTGGTGCCGTTGATCGAAAAAGACAACGGCATTCTGCTCAAGACCGAAGGCGACAGCCTCATTGTCATGTTCCGCCATGTGAACGATGCCCTGCGTTGCGCGCTGGCGATGCAAAAATGCACCCGCGAATACAACGAGACGCGCAGTGATGCCGAGAAAGTATTGTTGTGCGTGGGCATTGGCTATGGAGAGATGCTGCGTATCGGCGACGCCGATATTTTCGGTGCCGAAGTAAATGCCGCCTGCAAACTTGGTGAAGACGTGGCCAAAGCCAACGAAATCCTGCTCACCGGCGCTGCGTCCCGCGAGGCGCGGCTACCACCGAATACCAGCTTGCAACAATTGGCCGCAGCACCGGCGGGAACGGATTCTGCGTTTAAGTTGATTTACACTTAGCGGTTGAGAGTTCAATCGTTCAAATACTTCGAGGTTATCGCGCAGTTTTGTACGATGCTGCTAGCACTATTTGGTGCAGTTTTAGGGGCAAAAATGGTTGGAGAAGCGCACCGAATGGCGGCCTGAGATTTTGGATTTATCTTGAACCGATAGCCCGCCCAAATCGAAAGAACCCGCTATAAACGCGACAGCAGTTTGCGCAGCAGGGCGCGCGCGTCGCGTTTTGCGACATCAATACTGCCGCGAGCGCGAGGTTAGTCGCAAAACTTGCCGCGACTTGCAAACACGCGCTGGGTTTCGGCATTTGCGATGTCACGAACCTTAAAGCGTACCAGCCCCACCTGCGCCAAGTGGAAACCGGGGTAGGTATACTTTGCGTGCTCGTCAACATTGCCGACAACGATGCGCGCCGCGCGCTCGCTGAACTCGCGTCCGAATATTGGGGTCAGCTATTTCTTGCGGCTGATGATTCGAATGGCATCACCGAACAAAACATTATTGTCGATGCCGGGGTGGCGCAGGTGTCGGTTGTTGGATGTTTCTGATCGGCTTGGCAGCGATATTTGGTAGAGTTGACTTGTGCAATGCAAATTGAGGAGAAGAAAATGAAAAAGCTATTCGCATTCTGCGTTTTATTTGGTGTGTCGGCGGCGTTCGCACAATCGTTCCCTAACAAACCAATCACCGTGATCGTACCCTTCGGCCCCGGTGGCACCACCGACCTGATGGCGCGCGTGTTGCAGGTGGAGTTTGAAAAAGCGATTGGCGGGCCGATCATCGTCACCAACAAGGCCGGCGCCGGCGGTGCCATCGCGATGGCCGAAGTCGCCCGTGCCAGCCCGGACGGCTACACCATTGCCATGACCACGATCGGCCCGCAAGTATTGCAACCGACTTTGAAGAAACTCGCCTACCAGACCGATAGCTTTGACTATCTCTGTGGCACCTACGACGTTCCGCTCATGCTGATGGTCACGACCGATTCCGCTTTTAAATCGCTGGCCGATGTCATCGCCTTCGCCAAACAGAACCCCGGCAAACTGACCTACGGCTCCTCCGGACAAGGAACGGCGCTACACATTTCAATGGCAGCGCTCCTGAAAAAAGCCGCTGCCGACGGACTGCACGTGCCGTACAAAAGCTCCGGTGAAATGGCTACCGCACTACTCGGCAAACACGTGATGATTTTTGCTGAAACACCTGCGGTCGCGACCCAATATCAATTGCGCCCCCTTGCCGTATTTGCTGACAAACGTATCGAAACGCATCCCAGCGTTCCCACCGTCATCGAAAGTGGCATTGAGGTGCGGGGCACGGTCTGGGGCGGATTGGTTGCACCAAAAGGCTTGCCTGCCGATGTGCGGGCCAGGCTGCAAACTGCGTGCGCCGCCGCCACCGCCACTGAGGGATATAAGGCCAGCGCCAATCGATTGAACAGTCCGCTGGTTTATCGCGATGCGGTCACGTTTACGGCGTTTGCAGTCAGCGAGGCCAAGGCATACGCTGCGGCGGTTCGGGAGTTTGGCTTGGAGGAAAAGTAGTCGTGCCAGAGGAGTTTCTGCCAGACGCGCTAGGAATTTTTTCTGGAAGGCGACCACTTGCCACTCATAGCGTCGATGAACTACAGAAAAATTGTAGGACGATTCCTACTCAATTTTCAAGAGGCACCAACTTATCCGTGACTATCACAATTAATATGTAGCGGTACGTGGCCTCGTTCTGGAACCTTCATTTTGGACCTTGCGA
>JAYURJ010000237.1:0-8562 GCA_043756275.1 Betaproteobacteria bacterium
TCGGCACGTTTGGGCTCAAGCGCGCATGCGCTCAGCAGGCAGGCCAGCAAAAGCAATAATATTGATTTCAACGACATAAAATTTCCATCAAATGGATGCTGGCACCTTCGGCAAAATAACGCGAAAGTGCGCGCCAGCGGCGGCAATTGCCTTCACTGTGCCCTGATGCATTTCGACGTAGTCACGGACAATCGCCAAGCCCAGTCCGGTGCCCTTTACGGCAGAGGTTGCCGCGTTTTTGCCGCGATAAAACGGATCGAAAATCCGGTCACGATCTTCCACAGCAATACCGGGGCCGCTGTCGATAACTTCAATCACTGCGTGGTCTTTGTGTTTGCCAAGGCGCAACACGATGGTGCCGCCGACGGGCGAATATTTGATCGCGTTCGATAGCAGGTTATCAATGACAACCCGCAGTTTTTCAATGTCGCCCTGAAAGGAAATTTTTTCGCATTCGCGTTTCACCGTGATCGATTTGGCAACAATTGCCAGCCGCTGCGCGTTGATGACCTGATCGATAAGATCCCGCAATTGCAGCGGTTTGATATCGAGTGCGATCTTCTTGCCGAGCCGATCCGAGGATTGTGTTTGTGAATAGGTCAACAAATCCTGAATCAGTTTTTCCAGCGTCAGCGAATTCTGCTTGAGGATTCGCGCAACGTCGCGCTGCTCGTCGTTGAGTTTGCCGACAACTTCATCGCTGAGCAGATCCGAGCCTTCCCGTAGTGCTGTGAGCGGTGTTTTGAGTTCATGCGAAACATGCTGAAAAAACCGTGTCTTTTGATCTTCGAGCGAAATCAATCGCTGGCGCAGCCAATCAAGTTGCTCTCCCAGCATTTCAATATCGTGCGGGCCGCTGACGCTGATGCGTTTGGCCAATTTGCCTTCGCCAAGCCGATGGATGGCTTCATCAAGATCACGAATCGGTCGCGCCAATAAATAGGTGAAACCGGCAATCATCAGCAGTGCCGACGGAATCATTGCCAGTAATTGCCAGACGACCTGATTACGCGATTTCGCCGCCGCATTTTTCAACGCCGCCACCTCCTGTTCGATGGACTGGTTCGCCAGCGTGCTCAGGGCCTGAGTGCGATTGGCGAGGTCGGCAAAATCGCGTTCGAACTGACGGCTAAGCTCTTGCGAGGGCGGCTTTTCAGTGAGCCACGTAAAAATACCGGTTTCCTTTTGCTGCACAGTAGTCGCTGCCACTGAGATTTCCGGCGTCATCGGCAAGGCGATAAATTCACCAAGCAGCTTTCTAAAACTCTCCCGCGAGAGTTTGTACACTTCAATCAGATCACGATCTCCGGAGACAGCATAAAAGCGCGCCGAGCGTTCCATCGCGAGCGTAACCGTGGAAAGCTGCCGGGCATTTTGCGTAGCGACTGTCGCATTGAACACCGCCTTCTGGCTTTGCTCGGATAAGCGTTCAATCGAGAACGCGTTCGATACCAGCCCCGCAATCAACGGCAACGCCACGATCGCAAAGCCCACCAGCAACAAGCCAAGAAAGGAACGCGGATAACGGAGTTCCATGAGCGGCTTGTCGGTGGGTGGTGGTTTTGTTTTCATGCGGCGATAAATGTTTCAGCAAGGGTCATGCCAAGTTGGCGAACTTGCGGAGCGATGCAATGATAAGATGATCGTCGTTTATCTGCTCCGGAAACTGCCATGTATGAATCTGACATTACTAAATTTGTTCGCGACCTGATGGACAACAGTCCGGAATTGAAAGAACTGCAAAAAACCAACCGCGCAACTTGGTGGGATAAAAAGCAGAATCTCGAAGAATTAAAACGCCACGACCAGTCCGCCGCGCCGAAGCAGCCATATGCGTATTTTCCGCTGCCGACTGCCAAGCCATAGCGAAATCTGAAAGACAAACTCTAGCACTGATGGGGTTCTCAGGCCTAAAGTGCGCTAAAGACCGCGCTGGTGCTTGTGTTTGTAATACTTTTGAAGATTATTTTTAACGTGTATCTGGCGGAACATTTTGTCCAATAGCCGCGCGCTGCCCATTGTCGTCGCACTCTTGGCCACCCGCACGGTCGCCGTAGAAAATTCTGCACAAACGCCACCTGACGATGCCCAAAGCGTTGCCCAGATCGTCATCAGCGCAACGCGTGTGCCGCAGGATGGATTTAATTTGCCGATGGCCATTGATCGTGTTGATGCGGCTGTGATCCGCGAAGGCCGACTACAAGTCAATCTTTCCGAAGCGCTCAATCGCGTACCCGGCATCGTCGTGCAAAACCGCCAGAATTACGCGCAGGATTTGCAGATATCTTCTCGCGGCTTCGGCGCGCGCTCCACGTTCGGCGTGCGCGGCGTGAGGCTTATTGCCGATGGCATTCCCGCCACCATGCCCGATGGACAAGGCCAGGCCGCAACCTTCAATCTCTCGTCCGCGGCACGAATCGAAGTGTTGCGCGGCCCCTTCGCGAGTTTGTACGGCAATTCATCCGGCGGCGTGGTGCAGATTTTTACCGCTGATGGCCCCATGACGCCAACCGTTAGCAGCTCGTTTGCAGCAGGAAGTTTTGAGACGAAAAAATATGGTTTGCAATTTGGCGGACAGCAAAATAGTTTTAATGGTTTGCGTAGTTTTAACTATCTTGTCGATATTTCGCGCTTTGAAACGCAAGGCTATCGCGAACACAGCGCGGCCACGCGCGACCAACTTAACGCCAAATTCAAGTTGTCCGTCGAAGGTGGAACTCTCACCCTCGTCACTAATGCATTAAGCCAGCCGGACACGCAGGACCCGCTCGGGCTCACGCGTGCGCAAGTGCAGGCCGATCCGCGCGCGGTTGATGCATCAGCGCTCACTTTCAACACGCGCAAAAGTGTTCGCCAACATCAGCTTGGCGCGGTTTATGACGTTGGTGACAGCAGCAACGCAACCGGCGCGCTGCAGGTCAGAATCTACGGCGGCAATCGCACAGTTAAACAACATCTTGGCCAGCAGGGCAATACGCCGTTGAGCGCAGGCGGCATCGTTGATCTGGATCGACGTTACAGCGGACTGGGCGTGCGGTGGACGCGGCTGGTATCGCTGGCGGACCGCGCACTGACTTTTTCTGTCGGCATTGAACGCGACCAGCTCATTGAGCAACGTCGCGGCTTTATCAATAACTTCGGCGTGCAGGGCGGATTGAAACGCGATGAAGATGATCGTGTGGCCAATTCCGATTTTTACGCGCAGGCCGAGTGGCAACTGTCCAATGCACTCAGTATCAGCGGCGGCGCACGCCGTAGTCGGGTGAAATTCGATTCCGTTGATCACTACATCGTCGGCATCAATCCTGACGACAGCGGCAATGTTGCCTATTCACGGATCATGCCGGTGGTTGGCGCGTTGTTCAAGGCCGCGCCGCGCTGGAATATTTACGCCAATGTCGGTGAAGGATTTGAAACGCCGACTTTTGCTGAGCTTGCCTATCGTCCGAATGGTGCGACCGGCTTTAATTTCGCGCTGCAACCGGCGAATAGTCGTCATGTTGAATTCGGCATCAAAGGCAATCTCGGCGATGGCGCACGCAACAGCACGCAACTGCGCGCAGCGGTGTTTCGCATCGACACGAAAAATGAAATTGTCACCAACGCATCGAGCGGTGGTCGTAGCGATTTTCGCAATGCCGCCAACACCAGGCGCGACGGTATCGAGCTATCGCTAGAACGCATCCTGCCGTTCGGTTTTGAATCCTCCCTCGCCTATACCTGGCTGAACCCGCGCTTCAGGCAGGCATTCAGTGCGGGTTCGCCGCCGATGCCGGTCGCGGCAGACAATATCCTGCCGGGCGTGGCCCGCTCAGTGTTGACAGGTGAATTGATCTGGCGCGATCGGTCATCCGGATTCCACGCAGCACTTGAATATCGTGTGACCAGCAAAATTTATGTGAACGATGCGAATACCGATGCTGCAGCAGGCTATGGCGTGGCCAATATCCGCGCCGGATTCCAGCAGCAATTGTCGACGGCTCACTTCGGTCATTGGCGGCTCAGCGAGTTTGTGCGTGTTGATAACGTCACCGACCGCCGCTATATCGGGTCAGTTATTGTGGCCGAGGCAAGAGGGCGCTACTTTGAACCGGCACCGGGACGAAATGTGATGGTTGGCTTCAATGCGATGGTTTCGTTTTGATGCGCAGTTGATATTCGAATTTTTATGGATGCGGCAACTAAAATTGTTGAAATCGTCTTCCCCGCGAAGGCTGGGAGCCAGTGACTTTTCGACGACCGACACTGGAGTGAAGGCGTGCCTTCACCATTCGCGGGAACAACGACGTTTAGCGAGAGTTTTCAACACTTATAATCGCCATATCATTATCAAGATCAGCCACTGGCGCAGTATTCAAGGGTAAAGTAAGCCAGAAGCCCCGTCAATGCTAGGGTTAGCCAATTTTTCGCCAGGACCCGAGTACTCGACGCAGACAGCGTGTGAATGCACACATCCCGCCACCACATCCACAAAATAGGCGCGAGCCTGCTTACAAACGGTGCTCGTGTTGGTATTATTTGGTATTAAATTGGTATTTTGTTTTAGCAAACCAGTCGCGGCGCTATTGAAGCGGCATAAAGGCAGCATGAATTTCAAGTTCAAGCCCGACCCACGCGATCATTCGCCGCTCTACTTGCAGCTATCGCGCAAATTGAGCGATGCGATCACGAGTGGAAAATATGAAGTGCATGCGGCGCTGCCGTCTGAGCGGCTGCTGTCTGAGGCGCTCGGTGTGTCGCGCGTCACGGCCCGCAAAGCCATTGACCTCCTCGCTGAGCAAGGCCTCATCATCCGTCGGCAAGGGTCGGGCAACTACATCGCGCCGCGCATCGAGCAGCCACTCTCCAGGCTCACCAGTTTTTCAGAAGAATTATCGCGGCGCGGTTTTACGCCAAGCTCGTTGTGGCTGGCGCGCTCAATCACACCATCGTCGCCCGACGAGCAGTTTCAGCTTGGCCTCACCGCATCGAGCAGAGTCGCGCGGTTGAAACGCCTGCGCCTTGCCGATGATGTCGTGATGGCGTTCGAAATGAGCGTGTTGCCACAATCGATTTTGCCTAAGCCGGAGCAGGTCGAAGGCTCGCTCTACGAATATCTGAATCGCAAAGACCACGCACCCATTCGCGCGCTGCAACACTTGCGTGCGTTGAATGCCGAACCGGAACTGGCGCGGCAATTGGGTATCGCCGTGGGCCAGGCGGTGTTGTTTATCACCCGCGTGGGTTTCCTCGAATCCGGTCAGGCGGTGGAGCTCACGCACTCGTATTGCCGCAACGACTATTACGATTTCGTCGCCGAGATGCGGCGCGACTCATGATACTTCCCGATTGCGTGCTGCAATGAGTCGCTTAACCGGCCCTGGTGGGTTCACCGCGCTCAAGGGCAATATTCTGATGCCGCAGGGTTTCATTGCAGGTGTCATCGAATTTTCAAGCGACGGCAGAATCACCGGCGTGACGGGCCAGGCGATTGGCACGCAGGCGGTGCGCGAATCAATGGCGCCAATTGTGCTGCCGGGATTTATCGACCAACACGTCCACGGCGGCGGCGGGCACGACATTATGGAAGGCGGTGAAGCTGCATCGTGCATCGCGGCACTGCACGCCAAATATGGCACTACGTCATTGCTCGCCACAACGATGACCGCGCCGACAGTAGATCTGGAGATTGCATTTAACGGGTTGGCAGGCATCTGCAATGCGCCGCGCCAACAGGGGACAGCAGGCAGCGGCAGGCAAGGCGCGCGCGTGCTTGGTGTGCATCTGGAGGGGCCGTATATCAATTCCGGCAAGCTAGGTGCGCAGCCGGATTTTGCGCGGCCCATGCAGCTTGATGAACTGGAACGGCTGCATAAAATCGCGCCCATCCGTCTCATCACGCTGGCCCCTGAAGTGGAGGGCAACATGGCGTCCATTGCGTCGCTGGTGGACGCGGGTTATCGCGTCCAGCTCGGGCACACAGCCGGCGCGTATGAAGATGGCGTTACCGCGCTCGCCAAAGGTGCCAGTGGTTTTACGCATTTGTTTAACGCCATGACCGGCATGCACCACCGTACACCCGGCATGGTCGGCGCGGCATTGGCGCATGGCCAATATGCTGAAATCATTCCGGATTTGCTTCATGTCCATCCGGGCGCGATGAAGGTCGCCTTGCGTGCCATCCCGCGTTTATTTTGCGTCACCGATTCCACCGCCGCTGCGGGCATGCCCGACGGTGAGTATCGTCTTGGCCGTCACACCGTCACCAAATGTCTGGGTGGTGTGCGACTTGCTGATGGCACGCTCGCAGGATCAACCTTGACGATGGATCAGGCGTTACGCAATCTGGTGAATGAATTGCAGCTTGATCTTTGCGATGCTTCGAGACGCGTATCGACCTTTGCCGCCGATTTTCTCGGCCTCACTGACCGTGGCCGGCTTGTCGTCAATGCGTGGGCCGATATCGTCGTGCTCAATCGTGATTTGCAACTAACCGATGTATTTGTGGAAGGAATTTCGCTTGACGATGGCAAGTAACGCAACACCTGCAACCGCATCGCAAATGTTTGCCGAAGCGCGCGAGGCACCCGCTGCGGTCGCCGCGCAAATGATGCGCGATGAAACCGCGTATCGCGAATTTGGCCAGAAACTGCGCTCAGCAAATCCGACAGCCGTATTGACGATTGCGCGCGGCAGCTCTGACCACGCGGCGCACTTTATGGCCTACCTCATCATGGCCAAAATGGGCCGCCTGGTGACATCGTTGCCGATGTCGCTGATCACGCTTTATCAATCGCAAATTCAATGCAAAGGCTTGTTGGCGCTCGCGTTTTCGCAGTCGGGGCAAAGCCCGGATCTGCTGGCGCCGATGCGCTTTTTTTCCGACGGCGGCGCACTCACGGCTGCGTTTGTGAATGAGGCGCAATCACCACTTGCTGCTGCTGTGCAGTCGATATTTCCGTTGCATGCGGGCGCTGAAACCAGCGTGGCTGCGACCAAAAGTTTTATCGCCCAATTGGTGGCCGGTGCGCGCGTGGTCGGCGCGTGGAACGAGGACGCAGAGCTTTGCCACGCATTATCGAGCCTGCCAGAGTCGTTATCACGCGCGGCCAATTGCGATTGGTCGGCGGCAGTCAATGTGCTAAAAGATGCTGATCGTTTGTTCGTGATCGGTCGCGGCACCAGCCTGCCAATTGCCATGGAAGCGGCACTCAAATTCAAGGAAACCTGCGCCATTCAGGCGGAAGCATTTTCAGGCGCGGAAGTGAAGCACGGCCCGATGGCACTGATCGAAGAAGGCTATCCACTGCTCGTGTTTGCGCCACGCGGGCCTGCGCAAGCGGGCCTGCTTGCATTGGCCGACGAGATGCGCGGGCGCGGTGCCCGCGTGCTCCTTGCCGCCCCGGCGGGCACCAGCGCGTGCGAGCTACCCATCATCGAGACCGCGTCAGCCGATCTCGATCCAATTTCCATCGTGCAAAGTTTTTACCCGATGGTTGAAGCGCTATCGCGCGCCCGCGGGTTTGATCCTGATCGCCCGAGGCATTTGGCGAAGGTGACTAGGACGCGGTGAGGATTGACCATGGCCCCCATGATGGGATTTACAACGGGCTATGGGCGGGCTGCGCCACCACTTGCTTGCCCAAGGCTGCAGATACACGGCAAATGGTGTCGAAGTATTTTATTGCGAATTTTGCAAATTCACCGTATCGAGCACCCGAAGGGTAAGGCGGCGAAGCGAATGTCTGCAAAGACGCCAGAAGCCATCTTCACCAGCATGGTGGTGGCGGCGGAAATGCGCTTTGGTGTCGAGAAGAAGGGTTCCGACGAATTGGCCGCGCGGGTGGAAGCGTTGCTCGGACACATCCGTATTGCCGCACTTGACCGCGATGCCGACCGCCACTACGGACGTATCCGCGCGCAGCTTGAGCCGGGGGAAATACAATCGGCGCGAACGACCTGATGATTGCGGCGCATGCGCATGCGCCGGCGCTCGATGCCGTGCTGGTGACGGGAAATGTCGACGAATTCAAACGAGTCAAAGGGCTGAAGATCGAGAATTGGCTTGCCGCAATTGCGCGTTGAGTCCGCCCGAGAATGGCGGGAATCGGTCTGCCCTCTGCCAGCAGCGAGCACGGGGTCACGTCTCAATACTGTTTGCTTAGTCGAGTATTCACCGTTCGCCCTGAGGTATCGAAGGGCCTTAGTGCAGGAAGCCCTTCGATACCTCAGGGCGAACGGTAATTAAGCGAACAGTATTGGGTCACGTCTTCGTTTTGCACTCGCTGTGGGCGCGAAAAAAAAGCCGTGACCCCGGTCAGGCGTGCACGGTCACGCGCGCAAAACGGATGATGTGACCCCACCGTCCGTGCAAAGAAATTACACGATCTTCGTGTTACACTAATTTAGTGTTAAATCTAGTGGAGCCAAACATGAAAAATGTCACCGTCACCATGGCAGAAGACGCGCTCGAATGGGTGCGTGTAAAGGCCGCGCGCGACAATGCCAGTATCTCGCGCTATCTTGGCCAACTCGTCGAGCAGGCGCGCACACGCGATGGCATCTACGAACGATCCATGCGTG
>JAYURJ010000238.1:0-27401 GCA_043756275.1 Betaproteobacteria bacterium
ACGATACATCCAGAGCTTGAAACGGTCACATGGCCGAATGGTGCCGATCTCGCGCCAGAGTTTCTCTACCAGGCCGCCCAACAACGTGTTGCAAGCGACTCGCCAGAAGCGGCGCGCGCCTGAACACTGACGTTGGGCCGCTATCGAAGGAGAAGCCATGGAACTTTGTGCTGTCCTGACACCTGCCATCGAAGGCGGATTTATCGCGCTCAATCCAGAGACTGGAACTACTACTCAAGGCGAAACTGTCGAAGAAGCGCTCGCGAACTTGCGCGAAGCCACCGAACTTTATCTTGAGGAATTTCCGTTAACTGTAACGTGTCGCTCGCTGCTCACTACCTTTCACGTAACCGCGCATGCCTAGTTTGCCGGTTGTTTCCGGTGCGATGAGTCTAGGGGTCAGGCGCGCATTTGCCAACGAAAACAACCAAAACCCTATATTCCATGCGCCTTTCAGAGCAAATATTGCCGGGAAGGCGCGCCAGCTCTGGAGTTTTGAAAAATTTTGATGTCGTACTCGCGTACTGACGCGCGTTCGCAAGTGACTTGGTCTTGCGTTCCGGAATGAAAAACGGCTGCCGAAGCAGCCGTTTTCATTTGCGATGTCGTCGAAACCTAAAGCACAGACTTGAGCAACCGCCCCATATCTGCCGGATTCTTCGTCACCTTGATCCCACACTCCTCCATCACTGAAAGTTTTTCCTGTGCCGTGCCCTTGCCGCCAGAAATGATGGCGCCTGCGTGGCCCATGCGTTTACCGGGTGGGGCAGTCACGCCGGCGATAAAACCGATCACAGGTTTTTTCATGTGGTCTTTCATCCAGCGGGCGCACGTTTCTTCTGCGTCACCGCCGATTTCACCGACCATGATCACCGCGTCAGTTTCCGGATCGTCGTTGAACATTTTCATCACATCGATGTGTTTTAAACCGTTCACCGGATCGCCGCCAATGCCGATGCACGACGATTGGCCAAGACCCAACTCCATCAATTGTCCGACCGCCTCGTAGGTCAAGGTGCCTGAGCGCGATACGACACCGATGCGACCCTTCTTGTGGATGTGGCCGGGCATGATGCCGATCTTGATTTCGTCTGGCGTAATCACACCGGGACAATTGGGACCAATCAGGATGGTGGATTTTCCCTGCATTTTCTGCCGCGTGCGGATCATGTCGCGCACCGGAATGCCCTCGGTGATGCAGATCACCAATTCCAAACCGGCTTCGACAGCTTCGTCGATGGCGGCCGCGGCAAATGGTGGCGGCACGTAGATAACCGATGCGGTGGCACCGGTCTGTTTGATAGCCTCGGCAACGGTTTCAAATATCGGGATGCCCTCGTAACTTTGGCCGCCCTTTTTCGGCGTCACACCCGCGACAAAACAATTCGCGCCGTTGGCGTATTCCTTGCACATTTTGGTGTGGAACATGCCGGTCTTGCCGGTGATGCCCTGGGTGATGACTTTGGTGTTTTTATTGATGAGGATGCTCATGGTGCTCGCCTTCCCTTTATTTACCGTCGTCCCCGCGAAGGCGGGGATCCAGTGTCGTTAAGCCGTAAGTGTCAGATACAAATCATTCCAATAGGGATTGGTTTCCTCAATCAGCTTGATTTTCCATGTGCGGTTCCACTTCTTGATTCTTTTTTCGCGCGTGATTGCAGTTTCTGCACAGCCATGTTGCTCGTACCACACTAATTTATGAACGCCGTATTCGTTTGTGAAACCAGGTACTACGCCTTCCTTGTGCTCCCAAATTCTTTTGACGAGGTTGGATGTGACCCCGACGTAAAGTGTTCCGTTGCGATCACTTGCCAGCATGTAGACGCAGAAATATTTATCCACACCGAGCAACGCCGCTGGGTCCCCGCCTGCGCGGGGACGACGAACTAATTATTTACCTGCTTTGAAATTTGCAGCTGCTGCAACAACACGCTCTGCCGCTTCAGCCATGTTGTTTGCCGAAATAATCGGCAACCCGGAGTCGGCGAGCAGCTTTCTGCCCAACTCTTCGTTGGTGCCTTTCATGCGCACCACCAGCGGCACAGTGAGTTTGACTTCGCGCGCAGCGGTGATCACGCCGTTGGCGATCACGTCGCATTTCATGATGCCGCCGAAAATATTGACGAGGATGGCTTTGAGGTTCGGGTTCTTCAGCATGATCTTGAAGGCTTCGGTCACTTTTTCAGCTGTAGCACCACCGCCCACATCGAGGAAATTAGCAGGAGAACCACCGTAAAGCTTGATCACGTCCATGGTCGCCATTGCCAGCCCGGCACCGTTGACCAGACAGCCGATATCACCGTCGAGCGAAATGTAGGTCAGATCAAATTTGGACGCTTCGATTTCTGCAGGGTCTTCTTCATCCAGATCGCGCATCGCGACGATTTCAGGGTGACGATAAAGTGCGTTGGAATCAAAATTGAGCTTCGCGTCGAGTGCCAGCACCTTGTTGTCGCCGGTGTAAATCAGCGGGTTGATTTCAGCCAGTGAACAGTCGCATTCGTCGAAGGCTTTGTACAGGGATTGCATGAAGCTGCGGGCCTGCGCAACGGCAACATCCGGTACGCCGATCTTCTTTGCGACCTCATCACCTTCTGCGTCTGACAAACCTTTCACCGGGTCTATCGCCACCTTGAAGATTTTCTCCGGCGTGTGCTCTGCCACGTGTTCAATGTCCATACCGCCTTCGCTCGACGCCATCAGCGTCACACGCTGCGTGACCCGATCCACCACCATGCCGACGTAGAGCTCTTTCTTGATGTCAGCACCTTCTTCAACCAGCAGGCGCTTCACGACGCGACCTTCAGGCCCGGTCTGATGGGTGATGAGTGTCATGCCGAGAATTTTTGATGCGTAATTGCGCACTTCGTCGATGGACTTGGCGACCTTCACCCCACCGCCCTTGCCACGGCCACCTGCATGAATCTGTGCCTTGACGACCCATACCTTACCGCCAAGCGATTCTGCCGCCTTGACGGCCTCATCGACCGAAAAACACGCCACGCCACGTGGTGTGGCGACGCCATATTTGCGCAAGATTTCCTTGCCCTGATATTCGTGAACGTTCATGGATATTGGCTCTCTGCGTTGGAAGTCAAGAAACGGATCGGCGGTGCGGCAGACGGCAGGCCCAGCCCACACGCGCATCTAACTTTGCTATGTTACCAGTGACATTCGCATTGACCTGCCTCAGTGATTCTCAGGTGTGGTGACAGGCGAGGTTGCGGGCTGATCGCCCTTGTACCACTGCGGATAGTACTGGGCCACGGCCGGCGCGGTGAGCGCCAGTGCATGACACCGATCAAGCTGGAACGGTTTGTCATCGCCAGACTGGAATCCCTGACCAGCGATGGTTTGAAACGCCGCCGTTGCCACGATGCCGACTAGATCGGTAATGTGCGTGCACCCGTCGGTGCCACCCAGCAGCTCTTTGACACGACCACTAAAGCCGGGCCGGATAGCCAGGCCAATCAGTTTTTTGTAATCTGGCGCGATCTGATCGCAGTATCCAACATAGGGCATCGCATCCGAGGATGCTTCGGCGTCGACGATGGTCATCGTTCTGTCAATCGTGATCCGCAACCACATCGAATGGAGCGATTCTCCCGCCTTGCGCCGACCGCTTGCAACGTTAAAATCCACGGCCTTGGTGTCGTGAAGATGCCCTTCAATATCGAACATGCCGTCATCGCGCTTGTAGCCGCGAACGGCAATGTCGCGGAGGTGCAGGGGTTGGCGTGTGGAGGCAGGTGTGGAAAGAGGCATGAAGTTGATAAGTGCGCAGAATGGCCAAACAACATTATAGAAACGAAAAGCGCGCCATGCGGCGCGCCCTTCGTTGCAAGGTGTCTGGAATCAACCTATTTGTCGGTAAGTCCGGATTGCTGCCGCAAATTCTGCGCCGGTCTGGAAGCGCTCTTCAAATTTCTTTGCGAGCGCCATATCGATCAGGTCCGACATGTACTCTGGCAGAGCCGGGTTGTATTCACGGATATTCGGGTGTGGCTCGTTGGCAATCGCGAACATCAGTTGGGTCATGGATTCGCCTTCAAACGGCAGCCGTCCGCAGGTCATTTGATACAACATCACGCCGAGAGAAAAGAGATCAGAGCGCCCGTCGATTTTCTTGCCTGCCAATTGCTCAGGCGACATATAAGACGGTGTACCCAACACCATGCCGGTCTTGGTTTTGGATGAATCGGTGACGCGGGCGATACCGAAGTCGGTAATCTTCGGTGTATCGGTGTCCGGGTCGTACATGATGTTGGCGGGCTTGATATCGCGATGCACAATATTGAGCTTATGTGCATGGTCGAGTGCTGCAGCGACGCGCTCAATAATTGACATCACTTTCTCAAAAGGCAGCAGATTCGGGTTCTTGGTGTACGGCGCCAAGTCCTTGCCTTTGAGGAATTCCATCGCGATAAATGCCAGATCGTGCTCTTCGCCCGCATCGTATATTTTCACAATGCCTGGATGATCGAGTTTGCCGGCCGATTCGGCCTCACGGAAAAAGCGGTCTTTGGCTTCCTGCAGTTCATCACCTTCAAATTCGGTGGCAAGCGCCATCGTTTTGATGGCAACTTCACGGCCAATTTTCGGATCCTTGCCCAGATAAACGACACCCATCGCACCTTTGCCGAGTTCTTTTTGTATCTGGTAGCGGCCCAGCATTGGTTTTTCACCCGTACCGGAAAGCGCCATCGTTGCCTGATTCGAGCGGGCCCCGGAAGAGCCGCCGAGAATAATTGTTTCCGACATCACCTTGGCGCGATTCATCCGATCTGCCACATCGCGGAATTTCGGATTGTTCTGATGAATAAACGCAAACGCGCTCTCGGCTTTATTGAATTGTCGACGGCGCTCAAAATCCAACGCCAGCGAGTAGACGTTTTCCATCAACTGTTCATCCACCGGACATTTGCGGAATTTGTCGAACGCCATATCGAGCTGACCCTGCTGCTGGAAAGCCAAACCAAGCATGCGGTTTGATTCGGCACCTGCCGCTTCGGATTGCTCCTTGCCGCGCTCGGTCATCAGGAAGCGCTTGGTGGTGAGCAATAGATGGCCAATCACCAGCAACGATGCCGGCAGCATCAGTTTTACCCAGATGCCAGGGCCCATCATCAAGGCGAAATGGGTACCGACCAGGATGACAAATATCACCAGCGTGAACACTGCCGCCGGGCCGGCACGCAATCTGGGCAAAAGCGCGATCAGATAAGCGGCGACGAGAAGAAACACCAGCAACGACACCCACACAGTCCAACCAGGGGTACGGAAAAAATGTTCTTTCAGGATGCTCGACACTGAATGCGAAAGCGCTTCCACCGGCGTGAGGCCACCAATCGGCGTGACCTGAAGTGACCCAAGTCCTGGTGCTGTTGCACCGATCAGCACGATCTTGTCGGCGTACTTCGTGGCGGGAATTTTTCCACTAATCACATCAAAAAACGAATCGACAGGAATTGCTGACTTGTCGTTAACCGGCTTATAGAAATAAGGCCGCATTAGCGCCCGCTCATCGGTGAGAATGCGTAAATTGCCGAGCGACACACTTTCGCCAAGATTGATACGAATATCTTTGGCACCCAAATTCAGGCTCTTCGCCGCGACCAACATCGCCAGCGATGGATATTGCTGGCCAAAATAATCGACGACCGTGATGTCTTGCCTGACGCCGCCGTCGGCATCCGGATTGGCACTCAGGTGGCCGATACCGGCAGCAAACGCCCCGATCTCGTCAATCGGCATATTGGGATTGGGTGCGGAGTAAACAAACTCTCCACCTGCATTGGTGAATCCGGTAACGATATTTTTGGAGATGAACTCAGGTAACGGCTTCTCAGGTTTTCCGGCTGGCGGATCAAACGTCACGTCAAACAGCGATGCCAGTATGACGTTGCCTGATTTTTTTATACTTTCGGCCACGCGACGATCAGTGTTGAGCGCTTGTTCGGCCTCGTACAAAATAGGACCGAATTCTGCAACCGCTGGATTGGCGGCGGCCGGTGCGGTAGTCACGCCCTCGGCGACAGAGGGGACGTTTTTCGCATACACCTTGATCAATTTGGTGATGTACTGGAGGCCCGGATCCTGTTGCGGCTCAAAATAGAAAATGGTGTTGCCAATGACTTTCGCCTTGGCCGCAGAGAGCTTATCGATCATCGCCGCGTGAATATCGCGGGGCCACGGCCACCGACCGATATTGGCGAGCGACTGTTCATCGATGGCGATGACGGCGACTTTATCTGAAGGCTGCTTCGATGTTGCCTGCACCCCCCAGTCGTAGGCTTTGGTCTCCAACCCCTTGAAGAGCCCGGTCGCAATACTGAGCGCGAAGAAGATGAGTGCAATGACGAGTCCGAAAAACCAGTCGGATGTCCAAAATCCTGCTTTTTTCATTTTTTCCCCTTACTTCAATTGCGATAGGCACATGGACTAGTCGCGATTGTAGCAAGAAAGCGGATAAGCCAGATACCGCGTTTGAGTGCTAGCGGGTTTGGAGGAAAAACGACTACGGCTAACTAACTGCCCAGCAAAGAACCAACCGCCAAACCATGTGCCGCCATAAATTCGGCGGCCGAAATCTTCTTGCCGTCTTCGTGTTTCAATTTGGCGATTTCGACTTGTCCGCCCTGTGCAGTCACGAATAACGAAGAATCCGTCGCGTTGGATATTTCGCCAGGCTTACCCTTGACTGCGCCGAAGGTGCGAACCAGATGCTTTTTGCTGCCAAAAAGTTGTACCTTTTTACCAAGAAGTGTCGTCCACGCACCCGGTGCCGGGTCGCAGCCACGGATGAGGTTGTGAATGTAATCAACGTGGTTATTCCAATTGATACGCGCTTCTGCCGCACGACACCAGCCTTCGTAGCTGGCTTGCGATTCGTCCTGCACGGTTTCGGTGTACTTGCCCGCGACCACCAGATCAGCGGCCTCCAGCATGGCGGCAACCCCCATCGGAAACAGGCGATCAAAATAAACGGTACCTAGCGTGTCGTCCGCGCTCACCGCTGTTTCTTTCTGCAGAATCACCTCACCTTCGTCGAGCCCATCGTTGGGCCTGAAGATGGTGAGACCGGTTTTGGTTTCGCCTTTGATAATCGGCCAGTTGATGGAACTGGGGCCACGATATTTCGGCAATAACGACGGGTGAAACTGGATGGTGCCGTGCTTGGGAATTTTTACAAAATCCTGCGGGGCAAATTGCAGCACAAACGCCATGATGCCGATGTCGACATCGAGCGCCTTCATGGTGTCGCGCGCCTGACCGTCTTTCAAGGATGGAAACTGGAATACGCGCAAACCTTTCTCCTGCGCGGCCACGCGCAACACATCGGCTTTGGCACCTTCTTTTTCCGGTGCGCAGAAAACGCCTGCCACCTCATCGCCACGGGCGAGGAACGCATCAAGGACCGCTTTGCCAAAGTCCTGCTGACCGATTATTGCAATTTTCATTTCTATGCCTTGTTTACGTAGAACGCCATTTGACGGCACTCGCAGGCCATTATTGGCCTGAGAAGCCCGCCAGTGCTAGAGTTTGTTAATTTTATTTCTTTGGCGGGGCCGAAAACGCCCCCGCAGTTTTCATCAAAGTCACTTTGGCGTCATCGTAGCCGAGCACATTCTTCAATACATCATCGGTGTGCTCGCCCAGCAGCGGCGAACGTTCAATCTTCGCGGGAGACGCAGAAAGCTTGATCGGCATACCGACGTTGAACCACTTGCCGCGTTGCGGGTGATCGAGTTCGACATACATGTCACGACCACGCACGTGCTCGTCGGTGGCGAGGTCTTCGGTGGACATGATCGGGCCGCAGGGAACATCGAGCGGATTGAGGATCGCCATCACTTCGCGCTTGGTGTAGTTCGCTGCAAACTTGTTGAGCAACGTCCACATTAGTTGCTGGTTTTTACGGCGCTCACCGATGGTAGCGAATTGCGGATCGGAGACCAATTCCGGCATGCCCAATTCCGGCCCAACTCGACCGGCCAGCGCCGTCCAGACGGCCTCTTGAACAACCACGTAAATCCAGTCGTTTGCGCCATGCGGCTTGCAATGAATCGCATTGCCAAGCTGACCGCCGCCGGAGTCGTTACCCGCGCGCGGCACTTCGCCCATATTTTGATATGTTGGCACCGAATATTCAGCCAGCGCCTGACGCGTGAGCCGCTGATGATCACGAAATTTCACGCGACATAAATTCATCACGCCGTCCATCATCGCCACTTCAACATATTGGCCTTCGCCGGTACGATTGGCTTGGTGGAGTGCGGCGAGCAGGCCAATGGCCAGATGCAATCCCGTGCCGCTATCGCCAATCTGCGCGCCCGTGACAAACGGTGCGCCATCGGGAATGCCGGTGGTGCTCATCGAGCCGCCCATCGCCTGCGCCACATTCTCATAGGCCTTGAACTCGGCGTACGGCCCGCTGGAACCGAAGCCCTTGATCGACCCCATTACGATCTTGGGATTGAGCTGGTGAATTTTCTCCCATGTGAATCCCAAGCGGTCCAACACGCCGGGACCAAAATTTTCCATCACGATGTCGCATTTGGCGAGCAGGTCCACAAACACCGCCTTGCCTTCAGCCGATTTCATGTTCACCGTGATCGAGCGTTTGTTGCAGTTGAGCATCGTGAAGTACAAGCTGTCGGCACCCGGCACATCGCGCAATTGCCCGCGTGTGGCATCGCCCTGCGGCGGCTCGAACTTGATGACATCGGCACCCATCCAGGCGAGCAACTGGGAACAGGTGGGACCGGCTTGAACGTGGGTCATGTCGAGAATGCGTACGCCTTTTAATGCTTCCATACTTTTCCTTGTGTCCTTTTGATCGTGACAATGATGCTTGATCGGCTACGGTTTGCCGACATTTGCTTTCAACACTACTTCTTTTTGGTACTCTGCGGATTAAGGCTGGTGATGCGCCCACTCTCCGTGCCCGCAGTCTCATCGATAACGGCATTGATGAGTGTGGGTTTTCTCGATCTGATGGCCTCTTCCATTGCAAGGCGCAACGCGGCAGGGGTCGTCGCATATACACCTACACCACCGAAGGCCTGCATCAGCATGTCATAGCGCGCACCCTTGACGAATACGGTCGGTGCCACATCGGTGCCACCGGTTGGGTTCACGTCAGTGCCGCGATAAACGCCGTTGTTGTTCATCACCACCACACATACTGGCAAGTTGTAGCGGCAGATGGTTTCGACTTCCATGCCGGAGAAACCAAAGGCGCTGTCACCTTCGACAGCGATCACGTTCTGGCCCGTTTCGACGGCAGCAGCGACGGCAAAGCCCATGCCGATGCCCATGATGCCCCAGGTGCCCACGTCGAGGCGCTTCCTCGGTTTGTACATATCAACGATTGAGCGTGTGAAATCGAGTGTGTTGGCACCTTCATTGACCAGCATGGCATCAGGGTTGGCCTTGACGATGTCGCGCACCACGCTCAGTGCGCTGTGGAAGTTCATCGGCGTCGGGTCCTTGGCCAAGGTCTCGGCCATCTTGGCCAAGTTCTTATTCTTCCGTTCAGCGATGGCACCCAGCCACTCGGCCGATGGTTTGGCCCAGCCTGAACCCGCAGTTGCGTCAATCGCGGCAAGCAGGGCCGAGACGCAGGAGCCGATGTCGCCGACCAGCGGCGCATCGATACGGACGTTGCTGTCCGCCTCAGTCGGCGAGATGTCGATCTGAATAAATTTCTGACCGCCCCAGGCCTTGTGATCCTTACCACCCCAAGTCTTGCCCTTGCCTTGCGAGAGCAGCCAATTCAGGCGCGCACCGATCAACATCACCACGTCGGCTTCAGGCAGTACGTAGGATCGTGCGGCGGCCGCGGACTGCTCGTGCGTGTCAGGCAGCAAGCCCTTGGCCATGGACATGGGCAGATAAGGGATGCCGGTCTTTTCGACCAGCGCGCGGATGTCGGCGTCGGCTTGCGCATACGCAGCACCCTTGCCGAGCAAAATCAGCGGGCGCTTGGCACCTTTGAGCAAGTCCAGTGCGCGTTGTACCGCATCGGGCGCGGGGATCTGGCGTGGTGCCGGATCAACGACTTGGATTAGTGAATTCCTGCCAGCTTCAGCATCCATGGTCTGCGCGAACAGCTTGGCCGGCAGGTCCAGATAAACGCCGCCCGGACGACCGGACACGGCGGAGCGGATGGCCCGCGCGACACCGACCCCGATGTCTTCAGCATGCAATACGCGAAAAGCAGCTTTGCACAACGGCTTGGCAATGGCGAGCTGATCCATCTCTTCGTAGTCACCCTGCTGCAGGTCAACGATCTCGCGCTCGCTGGAGCCTGAGATGAGAATCATCGGGAAGCAGTTGGTGGTAGCGTTGGTGAGCGCCGTCAGTCCGTTGAGAAAGCCGGGGGCTGAAACCGTCAGGCAAATGCCGGGCTTCTGCGTCAAGAAGCCGGCAATGGCTGCAGCATTGCCGGCATTCTGCTCGTGGCGGAAGGAGATCATACGCAGGCCTTCAGCTTGTGCTTTGCGTGTCAGATCGGTGATCGGAATGCCGGGCAGACCGTAAATGGTATCGATGCCGTTGAGTTTCAGGGCATCGATGACCAGATGAAATCCGTCGGTCATTTCTGGTGATGGTGCATCGGTTGTCATACTGAGATGCCTCGCGTTGTCTTCGTCCGTTAAAGACGTCAATTGGAAAATCGAATGATTTATTGCCTTGACTCAAGCCACAAAAAACACCTCATTTCACTTGGTGAGCTCGCATGATAAAAATGCCACAATAGAGTCGCCTTGATGCCTGTCAATAGTCAACGAATGCCACCATGACGCTACTTATTTCGCACCCGCAACGTGACCTCCTTCGCACCCAGCTCGCACGCAACATCGTGCTGCGAACACTTAAACCACGTGCGTTTACCGAGCTTGAAAAATACCTCACGATCACCGATCACAAGAAGGGCGACTTGTTGCTTGGCCAAGGGGATCACGATATGGCCCAGTACTTTATTCTTGACGGCATTCTCAAGCGCGTGGTCTCGAATCAGGAGGGCAAGGAAATGATCTTGCGCTTCTCGAAAGAGGACGACATGGATACGAGCTATGCCGCATGGCGCTTGCGGACACCGGCGCCTTACTCAATTCGCTCCGTCACAAAATCTCGCGTCGCGCAAATATCGATGGAGCAGTGGGTCGAGTTTCTCGACCGACATCGCTCCATCAAAGATGATTTCGAATATGAGGTGATGCATTTGATGTCAGAGGTAATGGCACACACGATCACGCTGCATATGCTCGATGCTCAGGGGCGCGTACAGCGTTTCCTGCGAAAACATCCCGACCTTTACGAGCGGGTGCCAATGAAAGAGTTGGCCTCGTACATGAACCTGTCTGCGGAAACGCTTTCACGCCTGAAACAAAAGGGCAAGATTCAGGCGATCCTCGCCCGATAGCCTGCTCCACCTTCACCGCGCCAGTCCGCCCGGAAAGATTCGCCCGCCGAGTCCGCCGGTCATGGTCCCCAACTGGTTCTCGATCTTTGTCACACCGGCAACGGCGCTGGCGACATCGACACAATATTGATGCTCGCCCGGATTGGAAACAATTCCTGACAGCGTGACTACACCTTTCGTCGCCGTGATCGCAATGTCCACGTGCGACGTGTCAGGGCTGGCACGCAGCGCCGCGCGAACATGAGCGGCCAGCGCCAGATCGAGAAGGTGCTGACGGGACGCAGATGTTTCTGCAAAGGCCGCACTTTTTGCCAGCGCCACGACGATGTCTACACATTCCGGAATCGGCAGACGCTCGGTGTTCAACGTTAAATCATAAAGCGATGGGTCGCCCCACTCGACATCAAAATGTTCAGCCATGCGCGCTGAACGGGCTGCGTCGTCGGTACGGATTTCCTTGCGCGCCAGATTTTGATCATCGGTTTCAAGACGAGCCATCAAGCGTTTTATTCTTAACGGCATCGGTGCACACACCTGAATACCCGGAATGTGCGAGACCGACCGCAACCACAGCGTTGCCCCCCATCCACGTATCAGTACATTGCCTTTGACGGCGAGATCGAAAATCTCTTCGGCAGTAAAGATCGAGATCGTCTTTTCGTCCGCAACCCAGCGCTCGACGGTACTGGCCTTGCCTTCGCGCAACCGCCGAATGAGGCTCTTTTTCACCTGCATGCGGCCCGCAACCACGTCACCCACTTCGTGCCGGACCTGTTCGAGGCCGAGCGCTTCACACACCCCCAGCGCAACATCCTTGCCAAGGGTGGCCATCTCCTGCGTCATCGTAATTACGTGCATATTGAACCCTCAATCCACATTCTATTTGCCGCGTAATTTGGCAACACCCGCGCGAATCGGTGCCCAGAACAGCATGGCGAGCGCGAGTATTGTGATGCTCGCGACCAACCCATTGGCGAAGAAAATAGAGATCGTGCCTTGTGACATCAGCATCGATTGGCGGAACGCATCTTCGGCGCGATCCCCCAGCACCAGCGCCAGTACCAGCGGCGCGAGCGGGTAGTCAAGCTTCTTGAAGACGTAACCGACGACACCGAATATCACCATCAGCCAGACATCGAACATGGACCCGTGGACAGTAAATGCACCGATGGCGCAGATCACCAAAATAACTGGTGCCACGATCGAAAATGGAATGCGCAGAATGGCGGCAAAAAATGGCACCGTCGTCAACACCACAATCAGCCCGGCGATATTGCCCAGATACATCGAGGCGATCAAACCCCAGACAAATTCCTTCTGCTCCTGAAACAAAAGTGGCCCCGGTTGCAAACCCCAAATCAGCAGCCCACCGAGTAGCACCGCAGCAGTCGGGGAGCCGGGAATGCCCAGCGTCAACATGGGCAACAGCGCCGCCGTGCCGGCCGCATGCGCAGCCGTCTCCGGCGCGATTACCCCTTCCATTTCACCTTTACCGAAGTTGGCGCCATTGGGGGACATGCTCTTGGCAACGCCGTAACCCATGAACGAGGCCGGGGTGGCACCACCCGGCGTAATGCCCATCCAGCAGCCAATCACCGATGAACGTATCGAGGTCTTCCAGTACTTGGGCAATTGTTTCCACGTGTCGATCACCACGCGCATTTTGATTTTTGCCTCTGCCCCCTTGAACGCCAGACCCTCTTCGATCGTTAGCAGGATCTCACCAATGCCGAACAGGCCGATTACGGCGATGAGGAAATCAAACCCTTTGAGCATCTCGGTAAATCCGAATGTCAGGCGTAATTGGCCGGTAACGGTGTCGAGCCCAACGGCTGCGAGGGCAAAGCCCAGCATCATTGCGGAAATGGTCTTGAACGGCGAGCCTTTGGACATGCCGACAAAACTACAGAAGGTCAACAGGTACACTGCAAAATACTCCGGTGGCCCGAACTTCAATGCAAATTTTGCCACCAACGGTGCGGTAAAGGTGATCATCAATACGGCAACGAGTGCGCCGATGAAGGAGGATGTGAACGCTGCCGTGAGCGCCTCGCCGGCCCGCCCCTGCTGTGCCATCGGATAGCCATCAAAAGTGGTGGCAACCGACCAGGGCTCACCGGGAATATTGAACAAAATTGACGTGATGGCACCGCCAAACAACGCCCCCCAATAAATGCAGGACAACATAATGATGGCCGACGTCGGGTTCATCGAAAACGTCAGCGGCAACAGGATCGCGACACCGTTGGCACCGCCCAAACCCGGCAGTACACCGATCAACACACCGAGGATCACGCCTACCAACATCAGGCCAAGATTGTAGGGCGTGAGCGCAATACTGAAGCCCTGCATCAAGCTGTTAATTTCTTCCATGTTGGCTCTCCTCAGGCCAAGCCAAGCGCGGCTTCGAGCGGGCCTTTGGGCAGTGGCACCTTGAACCAGATTTCAAATAACACAAAGAAGACGACTGGCACGCTGACGGAGACGGCGACTGTGATCGGCCACTTGTACTTACCCAGCCACTTCATAAAGAGCGCGATGAAAATGGCCGATGCGACATAGATACCAAGGGCTGGCAGCGGCCCGATGCCGCCGATCAGACAAACGTAGAGCAGCGTGGGGATGATGACCGAGAGAATCATCTTTAACGACGACACGCTGACGAAAGAATCACTACTTTTTTCCCGAATGGCCGAATAAAAATTGACCATACTCGCGATGCAAAGGATCAGGCCGATATAAAACGGAAAGTAGCCCGCCTCGGGGCCGTCAGCGCCCCATTTGGATCCCAGCCTGTAACTATCCCAAATAACGACGGCACCAATCAGGAAAATGACGGCGGCTGTCACCGCGTCGACTGTTTTGACCGATGCGGCGGATTTTTCTTCGGCGATTTTCACAGGCTCTCCTGTTGATTCGGTGCGGTTATGCCTGCGACATTATTGGCAACTCTGGGCGAAAAAATAGCCCCGGAATCGCGTTTGGGGCTATTTTCGGGTACTACTTTTTGGCCAGAAATCCGGCCTCGGCCATCAAGGCCTGATGCCGCTGTTCTTCCTTTGCGACCCATTTTACGAATTCATCCCCACCCAATGCGGTCTGGTTGAAGGCGCCTTTTTCCATGAAGTCTTTCCATTCCGGCGTCTCGCGAACTTTCTTCAGTACGCCGACAAAGTACTCGACCTGATCTTTACTCACGCCGGGCGCCATAAAAATACCGCGCAGCATTTGGTAATCGACATCCAGGCCCTGACTCTTACAAGTTGGGACATCACCCCACGATTGAGTGGCGGTCACTTTGTTTTTGTAAGTCATCGGAATATCGTCAAACACACACATTGCACGCAATTTACCAGCACGCCATTGCTCGACCGCCTCGATCGGATTATTCACCGTCGAATCGATATGCTTGCCGACCAACTGAACCGCCACTTCACCGCCGCCCTTATATGGGATGTAGGTAAATTTAGCACCGGATTGCTTTTCAACCGCAACAGTGATGATCTGGTCTTCCTGCTTGGAGCCGGTACCGCCCATCTTCATCTTGCCGGGGCCCGCCGCTTTGGCTGCTTCGACATATTCCTTGGCAGTCTTGTACGGTGTTTCGGCGTTTACCCAGAAAATAAACTGGTCCAGCGCCATCATTTGTACTGGTGTCATATCCTTCCAGTTAAATGGGACACCGGTCGCCAACGGTGTCGTGAACAGATTTGACAGCGTAATGATGATCTTGTGCGGATCGCCTTTCGCGCCCTTAACATCGAGGAAACCTTCTGCGCCTGCACCACCGCCTTTATTCACCACCACCAACGGCTGTTTCATGAGGTTGTACTTCGTTACCACCCCCTGAACGAGCCTTGCCATCTGATCAGCGCCGCCTCCTGTACCTGCGGGCACGACGAACTCGACACTCTTGGTTGGTTCCCAGGCGAAAACCTGTGGAACAGCCAGAGACAAGACAGCGAACCCTAACGCGACGACGGACCGCTTGAATTTGATCTTCTTCATGTGCACCCTCCGGGATATTGTTGAAAACTTCAAATCGCTAAATTAGCGACCAAATTTAATCAGGCTACCGCCCTGCTACGTCTTAAACTCCAGCATCTATGGCCGGTGACCTGCGCCTGCTGCTGACATACTTGCCCGCCAACACCACGAAGGCTGCCCCCAAAGCACCTGCGACATACTCCCACCAGCGTGGAAACCCACTCGTGTAGTCTTTCAGTATCGGATCATTCCATGCCATTTCGCCCGCGACAAATCCGAGCAACGCAGCACCAATCACAATAATCACCGGGTATCGCTCCATTACCTTGATCAGTATCTGGCTGGTGAAAATGATGATCGGAATCGATAACGCAATACCGAACATCGCCAAACCGAAACTATCCTTTGCTGCGGCGGCTACTGCCACTACGTTATCAACGCTCATGACGGCATCTGCGATGACGATGGTGCGTATTGCGGCCAGCATGCTGTTGCTCGCTGATATGTTGTGACCCTCATCGCCATTGTCGGTCAGAAGTTTCATGCCGATCCACAACAGCAAGATGGCACCAATGAGCTTCAACAATGGCAGTTTTAACAGTGCCAGCGCGAAGAAGATCAACGTCAGGCGCAACACGATTGCAGCACCGGTGCCCCAGAAAACAGCGAGTTTCTGGTAGCGCGGCGGTAGCGATCTTGCCGCCAGCGCAATGACGATGGCATTGTCCCCGGACAGCACGATATCGATGCCGACGATTTTCAAGACTGCAAGCCAAAATTCAGAATCTCCAAAAGTCATAGTTTGTCAATGAGCCAATAGGTGGATGAAGTGCTAGCCAACGCGCCAAATGATGACACACCAGCCACTAAAATTTTCTTTCCCGTCAATCAATACGAGCGCACCGCGCGCGCCGCGCGGGAATTATTCGCGTGCCGCACAGTCCACTGACTTTTTTGCAATCCACAGCAATCCGGAAGCGGTCCATAAAGTAGTCGTTTTTAGTTCAAGTCAATCAACAGCGATGCGTCCAAGTCTGTGAGCCTATAGAATGAGTCATCCGCTCTTTGGTGATGACCACAATCGCTTTATGCACACAAATTTTTCCCCTGCCACCGCCGTCGTCACAATCCATCAATTTGATGTCCCGTATCGCATGCCTCGTTTTTACGCTGCACTTGTTGTGCTTACATTGATGCTAGGCAAGATTCTTCCGGTTCAGGCGCAACTTGCACCTGCGATAGTCGCTGTTGAAGATTCGGCACACGTTGAAGCGGGTGTCGCGCGACAACCGTCCGCAGCAGACAAAGAAGTACTTGCCGCCCGCAACGCCTTCGAGAGGCGTGATCTAAAAACGCTCGCTGTAGCGAAGGAAGCGCTCAACGCCGCCATTGGTGCGTCCCACCCGCTTTCACACTATGCACACTACTGGTGGCTGTCGGCAAATTTATCCCAATCTGGCATGTTTGCAGTGGCAGCAAGTGCTGAAATTCGCGCCTTCCTGAACACTAATCCAAATTCGGTTGTCGCTGACAGCCTGAGGCGCGATTGGCTAAAAGTGCTTGGCAAGCTCGACCAATGGGAACTGTTCACGCCGGAAATGCGTTTGCTTAACAGCGATGATGCGGAAATTACCTGTCATCAATGGCGTTACCGGTTCAGCCGCAACGACCGCGATGCGCTAACCGAGGCGAAAGCATTCTGGTCTTCCGCGCGCGCGACACCAGATGCATGCGATGCCGTTTTTGCCCGACTGGCGGCAGAAAAAATGCTACCGATCGCCGACGCGTGGAGGCGAGTGCGTCGGCAACTTGAAAACAACCAGTTCGCTGAGGCGCGTAAAAGTGCGGCATTGATACCGAACATTCCATCGAGCTTTGAACGAACAACTGCCAACATCGGCCAAAATCCCGCCCAATACTTGCAACGGGAGAAATTGGCAGTTTCATCGCAAGCATCGGTGGAGTTGTTTCTCTTTGCCGTCACACGTCTCGCACGCACCGACGCTGACCGTGCGGCATCGCTGTTGGAGGCACACGGCAAGCAACTTCCCGCGAACGATCTGGCCTACGCGTGGGCGCAAGTGGGGCTTTATGGCGGCATGCAACACGACATTGCGACGCTTGCCTGGTTTGAGCGTGCCGGCGCTGTCGGGACGTTGCGGCTAAACGACACGCAGGCGGCCTGGAAAGCCCGCGCTGCATTGCGTGCGGGCGACTGGGCGAATGTCCGCGCCGCGATCAATGCGATGACTGAATCGGAACGACGCGAATCTGCGTGGCGCTATTGGCTGGCGCGCGCTTCGCAGGAAACCGGCAACGTCGAAACCGCGCGTGCGCTGCGCGACTCGTTGGCTCGCGAGCATAATTTTTACGGCGTGCTCGCGGCCGAAGAGTTGGGCGCGCCACAGGCTCCCCAATGGCTCGGCTGGAAACCACCACGCGAGGCGATCAACACCGTCATGAAACGGCCCGCAATCGGGCGCGCGCTGGCTTTTTACCGTCTCGATTTGAAGACTGAGGGATTGCGGGAGTGGCAATACGGTATTCGCAATATGGATGATCAGGAACTTCTTGCGGCAGCCGAGCTGGCGCGCAAGGCAAATATTCCAGACCGCGCCATCAACACGGCCGAGAAAACATTACTGGTTCACGACTACGCCCAGCGCTTTCCCACGCCACATCACGCAGACCTGGCATTGCAGACGCGGGCGCAAGGCCTGGATGCAGCGTGGGTATATGGCCTGATCCGGCAGGAGAGCAGATTCATGGCCGATGCCAAATCACGAGTGGGCGCAATGGGTTTGATGCAACTGATGCCCGCAACCGCAACATGGGCGGCAAAAAAAGTCAGCATGAATCATTTTTCACTCGCGAAAGTCACCGATATACCGATCAATCTAAGCCTTGGCTCGTTTTACCTGCGGCATGTGCTCGATGACCTCGGCCACCCGGTGCTGGCCACGGCGGGCTACAACGCCGGGCCCGGTCGTGCACGCCGCTGGCGCGCCGATCAGGCGCTCGAAGGCGCCATTTACGCGGAGTCAATTCCATTCACAGAGACGCGTGACTATGTAAAAAAAGTCATGGCAAACGCGTGGTTTTATGCGCATCAGGCTGGTGAAACAAACCGCCGACTAAAAGAGATGATGGGAACGGTACCGGGAAGTCGTAACGGCAAAGTCGGCATCAGTAGTCTGGCAAGCGTGGCTTTGAAAGATAAGGCACCATAAATCAGGCCTGGCAACGCCAGAACTGAAAATAACTGGAACATGGAATGAAACTAAACAAAGTGCTGCTGCTCGGCGGCAGCGGCTTTATAGGCGCATCGGTCGCCGAACAACTGTCGGCGCGTGAGATTTTTGTCACTGTGCCCACGCGTCGACGCGAACGCGGCAAGCATTTGTTTCCGCTGCCAACCGTCGATGTGGTTGAAGCGGATATTTTCAATGCCGCAGAGCTCACCGCGTTGGTGGGTCACCACGATGCAGTCATCAACCTGACCGGCATCCTGCATGGCGATTTCGAGCGCGTGCACGTCAGGTTACCCCAGATGGTGGCCGATGCCTGCGTTGAAACCGGTGTCACGCGTTTGATCCACATGAGCGCACTCAATGCCGATGTCAATGGGCCCAGCGACTACCTGCGCTCGCGGGGACGCGGCGAAGCAGCTGTTTGGGCGGTTTCCAAAGCGAACCCGTCGCTCGGCATCACGATGTTTCGACCTTCAGTCGTATTCGGCGAAAACGATAAATTCCTGAACCTGTTCGCGAGCATCATTAAAATATTTCCGGTGATTCCGCTGGGCACGCCGGATGCGAAGTTCCAGCCCGTCTGGGTGGAGGATGTGGCGCGCGCCATTGTCATGAGCATTAATCAATTTGAAACAATTGGTCAGACTTACACGCTCGTTGGACCGAAGGTGTACTCCATGCGAGGCCTGTGGCAATTTGTTGCGACAGCCACATCCAGGCGCAGGGTAATCATTGGTCTCAGCCACGCACTTTCGATGCTGCAGGCGACGGTGGTCGGCATGCTGCCGGGCAGGCTCAAACTGCTTACAACTGACAACGTGCGGTCGATGAAGATGCCCAGTACATCCGACCAGCCGTTCCCGGCCATGTTCGGATCGCCCGCTCTGATGGAAAGCGTGGTGCCTGCGTACCTCAATGTGAATGATGGCGGCGGGCGCGCAAGGTATCAACATTTTCGCGATGCCGCAGGAAGATAGCTAAAAAATGTCACTCACACTGGTTATCGGCAACAAGAATTACTCATCATGGTCGATGCGGCCGTGGGTATTGTTGAGGCAGCTCGGGCTTCCGTTTGAAGAGATCATGCTCAAATTCGAGAGCCGCGAATGGTCGGAACAGATTGCCCGCGTGGCACCTTCGCGCAAAGTGCCGACACTTTGGGATGGGCCAGTCGGGGCGAGTGAATCCATTGTGGTGTGGGACACGATTGCGATTATTGAATACATCGCAGAGCGCTTTCCACAGGTCGATGTTTGGCCCAAAAATACCGCTGCTCGGGCGATGGCGCGGGCGGTGTCTGCGGAAATGCATGCAGGTTTTCAAGCGCTGCGCAGCTACATGCCGATGAATGTTCGCAGCCAGCATCCCGGCAAGGGCATGAAGCCCGGCGTGGCTGATGACATCGCCCGGATCGAGGCAATCTGGCTTGCGGCGCGCCAGCAGTTTGGGATGCACACCAACGCGCCGTTTTTGTTCGGTGAATTTTGCGCCGCAGATGCGATGTTTGCGCCGGTCGTCATGCGTTTGGCTACCTACGCGCCGCCGATTTCAGCCGCGTCTGCACAATATTGTGAAGCCATGAAAGCCGCGACCGGCATCAAAGCCTGGAATGCTGAAGCGGTAGCCGAAACTGAGTTTGTTGGTTTCGATGAGCCTTATGCAACACGGGCAATACCGGCATCACCGGCGACGCCGCCCCAATAGCCTGATGCATGAAAGTCTTTGAAGTAGGCGGCTCTGTCCGCGACGCGTTCCTTGGTTTGCAAAGCCAGGATCGCGATTATGTCGTGGTCGGCGCGACGCCAGAACAAATGGCGGCGTTGGGCTACAAGCCAGTTGGCGCGGATTTTCCGGTATTTCTTCATCCAGAGTCGCACGCCGAATATGCACTGGCGCGCACCGAGCGAAAAACCGCACCCGGCTATCAGGGTTTTGTATTTCACACGTCCGCTGATGTCACCCTTGAGCAGGATCTCGCCCGCCGCGATTTCACCATCAACGCGATTGCGCGCGACATTGATGGCACACTGATTGATCCTTACAAAGGCGTTGCCGATATCCACGCAAGGGCATTGCGTCACGTCGGTGATGCATTCGTGGAAGACCCGGTGCGCGTGTTGCGCGGTGCGCGTTTCGCGGCGAGGTTCGCTCATCTGGGCTTTCAGATTGCGCCCGAAACGGCAGCGCTCATGAAAAAAATTACCGCGTCGGGTGAACTCGATCACCTGGTGCCTGAACGCGTTTGGCAGGAAATATCGCGCGGCCTGATGGAAGACACGCCCTCAAAGATGTTCGACGTGTTGCGCACGTGCGGCGCATTGCAACGCCTGCTGCCAGAGATTGATCGGCTATACGGCGTGCCACAATCGGCCAAATCACATCCCGAGATCGACACCGGTGTGCACGTCATGATGGTGCTGGACTACGCTGCGTCGAAGCATCATCCGTTGCCGATCCGCTTCGCCGCACTCACCCACGATCTTGGCAAAGGTACAACCGCTGAAAAATACTGGCCGCGTCATCCCGGCCACGAAGAGAGCAGCGTTCAATTGCTGGAACGAATTTGTGATCGATTACGCGTCCCCGGCGATTGCCGTGATCTGGCGCGGATGACCGCTCGCTGGCATGGTGAGGTGCACGGATCATTGCAGCTCAGTGCCGAAAAACTGTTGGCGATGATGGACGCAACCGATGCCTTGCGCCGACCTGCCCGCTTTCACGATTTCGTTGAGGCATGCGCCTGCGATCACCATGGCCGTCTCGGCTTTGAACAAACACCTTATCCACCAAGGGAATTTTTACTGGCTGCGTTGTCGAACCTGCAAGCGCTTGATTTCGGCAATATTGCAAAAACCAACACAAACGATATCGCCGATGCCATCAATCGCGCCAAATTAGAACAACTCCAACGATTCATCAAAGAAAGGAACACCGCATGACACAAGCCATCCGTATTTATGAGCACGGCAGCCCTGACGTAATGAAATGGGAAGCCATTGATGTCGGCAACCCCGGCGAGAAAGAAATTCGCATTCGCCACACCGCGGTCGGTCTTAATTACATCGACACCTACCATCGCACCGGCCTGTACAAAATCCCCCTGCCCAGCGTGATTGGGCGTGAGGGGGCGGGTGTTGTTGAAGCGGTCGGCGCAGGTGTCACCGATTTCAACGTCGGTGACCGCGTGGCCTACGGATCAGCGGCGATCGGCTCGTACGCGGAAGCACGGCTGGTTGCAGCCGACCGGGTGGTCAAGATTCCCGCTGGCGTGTCCGATCAACAGGCGGCATCGATGATGCTCAAAGGCATGACCGCGCAATATTTGATTCGCCGTACACATGTTGTCAAACCGGGCGACACCATCTTGTTTCATGCGGCAGCGGGTGGCGTCGGCTTGATTCTTTGCCAATGGGCCAAACATCTCGGTGCCACCGTGATCGGCACGGTCGGTAGCGAAGAAAAAGCGGTGCTGGCAAAAGCCAACGGCTGCGACCACGTCATTAATTACCGCACCGAAGATTTTGTCGCGCGCGTAACTGAGATCACCGGCGGCAAAAAGTGCGCAGTGGTCTACGACGGCGTCGGCAAGGACACGTTCATGAAATCGCTCGATTGCGTACGCCCGCGCGGGCTGGTCGCGCTATTCGGCAATGCTTCGGGAAAGGTCGAGCCGCTCGAGCTAGGCACGCTTGCGGCCAAAGGCTCGCTGTTCGTGACCCGCCCCACGCTCGACACCCACGTAGCTTCGCGTGAGGAACTGGTGGCAACCGCCAATGACCTATTCGATGTTGTTGTCCGCGGCATCGTCAAAATCGAAATCAACCAGACTTATGCGCTGAAAGACGCAGCCCAGGCGCACCGTGATCTGGAGGCAAGAAAAACCACCGGTTCGACAGTGCTCATCCCATAGCATAAAAAACTGAAACTCTATTATTGGCGGGCATCTTGGGGGCATTTGTCCATGAGAGGCCCGCCAGTGCTAGTGATCTGCTTTCACGAAATGGTTTAACTATCGCGAGCATCGCTCTGGGGCTTCCAGTGCAGGCATATGCGCGCAGCCATCCAGTACGACCAACTTTGCAGCCGTAATCGTGCCCGCCAACAATGCTGATCGCTCTTGCACGTGCTGCAAATCGAGGTCACCAACGATTACCAACACTGGAATCGGCAGCGTCGCCAGCAGATGCCATGCATCGATTCGATCCGTGACTTCGCCGACATCGCCCGCACGCAAGGCTCGATTGTTCATATCGAGAAACAGCGAGCGCGCTGTGCCGCCGACGCGCCCCTCTGGTGTCGTCGGTCCGTCGAGCCAGAGATGCGCTTCGAGGCGATTGACGGTATCGAGATCGCCTGCATTTTCAGCCACCTCAATGCGTTCAATCAGTTGTTGCGTCGCAGGCGGATATGCCTCGACATCAGGCGCACCACTTACGGCTGTGCCAATCAATACGAGTGCGCGCACGCGAGCGGGGTGGCTAAGCGCTGCATCAATGGCAATGCGTCCACCCTGCGAGTTGCCGATGAGCACTGCCTGATCAATTTCACAGGCGTCAAGAACGGCAATTAAATCCGCCACGCGTGAATGCTGCTCATTCACAAATGTGGATTCACCAAAACCACGGCGGTCATACGAGATGGCGCGAAACGATCCAATCAAATTTTCCAGCGTATCGATACAAGGCCGCCATGAGCGACGATCAGCCACACCGGCATGCAGAAAAACGACAGGAGAGCCGATGCCAGTGTCACTAACGGCAAGCGTTGCGGATCCTGAATGAACGGTGGCGTGTGTCGTCATCGCGATCTCATTAGTCTTCAGTTAACTCTAACACTGGCGCGGATTTCAGGCTGCTTTATGCCTGAAAGCCGCGCCAAATGGCGACCTACATATTATTTCGCTGGCTACACATTAAACCAAAAATGCATCACATCGCCATCTTTCACAACGTATTCCTTGCCCTCCAGCCGCATCTTCCCCGCTTCTTTTGATTTCGCTTCGCCGCCCAGCGTGACGTAGTCGTTAAACGCAATCACCTCCGCGCGAATAAAGCCTTTCTCAAAATCAGTGTGGATCACGCCTGCGGCTTGTACAAGGCTTTTTCTACAGAGGCCATATCAGCAAGGGCTAACTCGGTATCAATAACGGCGATGTAGAAATATCCATGCGCCTCTTCAGGCATCGACTTTCAAACACTAATGATCGAATCGAATTGCACCTTTATCATTGACGGTTCTCGGCCGGACGGATAGATTCTTTGGGTGAAGTAACTCGCTGGAAATATTTTCTCAAATCTTGTCGATTTGAGTACCCCTACTGCGTCGTCACGGTGACTCCGGACTTCGGGGTTATCCAACCAGAAAGGAATGACCATGCAATACATGATCCTGATTTACGGCAACGAAACCAATTTTGCCACGATGGCAAGTAATCCCGAAGCGCAAAAGCACATGTATGCCGCCTTCAAAAAGTACGGCGAAGACATGCGCGCCGCCGGTGTGCTGCGCGGCGGTGCCGAATTGAAACCCACCTCTACCGCAACCACAGTGCGCGTCAAAGACGGCAAGACGGTGGCCAGCGATGGTCCGTTTGCCGAAACTAAAGAGCAGCTTGGCGGTTACTACACGATCGACGTGCCGAACCTAGACGACGCGGTGAAATGGGCCGCACGCTGCCCGGCTGCGCAAGGCGGCTCCATTGAAGTCCGCCCGGTCGGGCTCACCCCCGAAACGCTGTAACGATGCTGCGAGGCTAGAAAAATCCCGTGCTAACGCTCGTAATCGACAGCGTTTGCCGCGCTGAAGGCGCGCGAGTGTTAGCTGGGCTGATTCGCCGTTTCGGTGATTTTGAACTCGCTGAAGACGCGCTGCAGGATGCGTTCGCCAAAGCGATCGAAACATGGCCAGCTCAGGGCTTACCGGCAAACCCTGCGGCTTGGCTCACCACCGTCGCGCAGCGCCGGGCGCTGGATCTGTTGCGCCGCCGTCAAAGCGGCCCGCTTTACACGGACGAACCGCCCGACGTCGCCGCGCCCGAGACTGAACCGGTCGACTCGTCCGGTGTAGAAGACGATCGCTTGCGGCTGGTGTTCACGTGTTGTCACCCTGCGCTGTCGCAGCAAGCACAAATTGCGCTTGCGCTGCGCACGCTGTGCGGATTGTCCACGCGCGAGATTGCGCGCGCGTTTCTCGAGCCCGAGGCAACGACCGCACAACGCTTGGTGCGGGTACAGCGAAAAATACTCGAAGCACGCATTCCCTATGAAGTGCCGGACCGCGAAATCCTGGCGGAGCGATTGCAGGCGGTGCTCAGCGTGATCTACCTAGTGTTCAACGAGGGCTACGCTGCCATGGATAAGCCCGGGCTGTTACGCCCGAATCTCTGCGTGGAGGCAATTCGCCTCGCGCGCCTGGTGGTTGAGCTGATGCCAGACGAGCCTGAGGGACGCGGGCTGCTGGCGCTGATGTTGCTGCAGGATTCGCGCCGCGATACGCGCGTCGGCGCGGATGGCGCCATCGTACCGCTCGAAGAACAGGACCGCGCACGCTGGAACGGCGAGTCAATCGCCCAAGGCCTGGCGTTGCTCGACGCAGCTCTTGCAATGCGTCGTCGCGGCGCCTACCAGTTGCAGGCCGCCATCGCTGCGCTCCACGCCAAGGCTGCGCGTGCCGAAGATACCGACTGGCAGCAGATTTCCGTTCTGTATATCGGGTTGCTACAGGAGCAACCAAGCGCGGTAGTCGAACTCAACGCAGCGGTGGCCCACGCCATGACTGAGGGCGCCGAGCCAGGCCTTGAGTGGATCGAGCAGCTCGAGGCGCGCGAGGAACTCGCAGGCTACTATCTGTTACCCGCAGCCAAAGCAGACTTGCTGCGTCGACTCGGGCGGTACGCTGAGGCGCGCGACGCTTACCGCGCCGCACTCGTATTGGTGAAAAATCCCGCCGAGCGCAAATATCTTGCGAAGCGTCTCACCGAATGTGCCGACTGATACTTGGGATTGATGGTCATGCGCATCGACGGGTGGACACAGCCCATGTATTTCTCTCTCTTGCGGTTCTCGACCAATGGCCCCGACACCGATTGACCGGCGGGCACAAACAGATTCGTCGCGCTCGGCGACTTCGGCACCAACTAACCGTTGACTATGTCGGCGCACTCAGCCGCGGGCGTTGGATTTCGGCAACGAAGAAAATCGCGGTGATGACAGCAACGAGAAGAAATCTGGTCATGAGCGAAATAGACATGGCGTTTCCCCCTTTTGATTTGCGGTGAGTGAATATTACAAATGCGGCGCTGACGACAGTCACGTACAGGTGTGCCTACTCGCCAGGTCGTCGATGTTGGACGGCTACGACCAGGCACTTTGTACAGAACCAAAGGCAGAGTAGGCTTAATCCGATTTTGGGGGTATAGGAATTTCAAACGCCCTTTTTCACGAATCCTGAATGTATCCGATGACGCGCGACTGGTCAAACGCGCGACGATGCGTGCTTATGCACCGAATCCCCGCCGTTTTCTCAACATCGCTGACAATATTCTGGGCCCACGCGCCTGATTTGCACGCCATCCGTGCATTTGCACGAGCGCCGCTCGAACGCCTCCCAGGGCCCTGTCCCCATCCAGTCCGATTTGTCCATCAAGCCGCCTGCAACAGATCCACCCGCCGTGCCGACGCGCGCGGCGGCTGCTGCGCGGCCAGTCCCAGATGGGTGAGGATGCGGGCGATGGCGGCAGGTTCTTCGATTCGATGCCAGCACACCATGAAAGCGGATCAGGTGCAATCTCGGTCGCGGCACCAGTGCCGCCAGACGCTGCATGAATTCCATCGGCGTCACGACGTGGTGGCTGGTGCCATCGCGCCACGCCGTCTTCAGTTTCAGCACCACTTACCCGGCGCGGTTCACACTCAGCCGCTCGTTTGCAATCGCGGCGCGTGATGATCTTGGCCAGCAGTGCTTCCAGCGCGGCGTGGGTGGACGCACCGGCAGGGTGGAAGATGGGTGCGGCCGGGGTGCGGGCGTGCTCTCGTCTGCACTGCCTGCGGTGTCTACAGCATCCAGATTGCCATCTACCCCATCGAGCACCAGCGCATGCAGGTGGATGTTCAGATTGGCGGCTGAGCCGAAACGCTGGAGAGCGTGACGGCACCGGTGGCGGCCGGAAAGCCGCGCCAGTAATGATTGCCGGCTAAAGGGAACTTCTAAAAACTCTGTCGTACCGGCGAAGGCCGGTATCCAAGTTTTTTAAGTAATTGATACTGCTTGAAAACTTAGGCCCCGGCCTTCGCCGGGGAGACAGCTTTGAGGTTTTTAGAAGTTCCCTAAACCTTCGGTAGACGCGAACGCTTCGCCTTCACCGGAATCCCGACAAGTTTGCCGATGAACTGGGCACCCTCTATGCGCAGGAACTCGCTGAAGGCGAGCGCCATCGGCGGCAGGCGTTTTTTCCGCTGATGCACGCTGTACCATTGGCGCATCACCGGAAATCCTGCAAGGTCGAGTACGACGAGACGATTCAATTCGAGTTCCGGCGCGATGGTGTGTTGCGACAGGAAGCCGATACCCATGCCGGCGATGACGCTCTGCTTGATGGTTTCGTTGCTGGCGATTTCCATGTTGACTGGAAGTGTTCGTCCTTGTTCGCGACAAGTCTCGTCGAATGTCTGGCGGTTGGACGAGCCGTGCTCTCGAACGATGATACGTTCGGCGGCTAATTGCGCCCATGCGAT
>JAYURJ010000239.1:0-27337 GCA_043756275.1 Betaproteobacteria bacterium
TGCACGGCCCGAATAATCGTTACATCAACGACGCCAACGTGGTGCAAGCCATCGCGCAAATGTATTCGCGTATCGGTATCGATGCCAAAGTGGAAACGATGCCATCAGCCGTTTATTTCACCCGCGCCACCAAGCTGGAGTTCGGTTACATGGTGCTGGGCTGGGGCACCGAAAGCGGCGAGCAGGGCTCCTCCATGCGCTCACTGTTGGCCACCTTCGATACCGCCAAGGGCATGGGCGTGACCAACCGTGGCCGCTATTCCAATGCTGCATTCGACAAAATTTTGTCCGAGGCGCTGGTGACGATGGACGACAAAAAACGCGAAGGCATGATCCAGCAAGCGGCTGAAATGGTGATGGGCGATGTCGGCCTGATTCCATTGCATTACGAAGTCAGCACCTGGGCCGCGGCAAAGGGATTCAAATACACGGCTCGCACCGACCAATACTCGCTTGCGTCTGGGTTAAAGCCGACGAAATAACGCGGCCTGACACGCAAATCAAAAACGGCGCACTTCGGTGTGCCGTTTTTAATTAAATATTAAAACACCAGCATTGGCGGCTATCCCAAGGCAATAGTGCTCGGAAAGCCTCGCCAGTGCTAGAGTTTGTAATTTATGTTGGTGGCGACCAAGTCGTATCCGCATCCAGCGGAAATATTGGCCGCAGCACATTGCGGTACGGTACTCGCGAAAGAATCGGCGTGGTCAGCCCCGGCACATCGACTTCAATAATGCGGTCGTCTGAAAACAGCAAATCAAACGCGGCCCGAAAATGGCCGCGTGATTTCACGATCACGGATCGCGCTTTGGCGATATCGATCCCAAAAACTTCAAACATCGCCGTGTCCTTGCATTGTTGCCGCACGCTCACCACCACCACACGAATCCCTGCAACTCGCAACAACGCCATCGGCCCCAGCATGATGCTGTGGCCCGCCGAAATGCCGCGCGAGCCGACAATGTTGCCATCGTGCAGCGCTTCCACTGTCGCGTCAGCACTGAACTTGCCGGATAACGCATGGGTTTCATCACGATTGAATTCGGCGTGGAAACGTGCCCCTGCGCCCAGACGATGCGCCTCTTCTGCGAGTGCAGGATCGAAAACAATGCCGAGCAGCGCACCCTCCACGCCAGCTTCATAAAACGCCTTCAATATCCACACTGTGTTGCCACGTCCGCCGCCACCCGGATTGTCGGCCACATCGGCAAACAGCAACGCGGGTTTCGATGCATCGCGACCGCATTCCAAGGCCATGCGCGTCGCATCCTCGATGCTGGTCAGTCTCGGAATGTAGCGATGCCGGTCATCCCATGTGCGCGCAGCAATATCGACGCTGAGTGACTTCGCCAGCGTCGCATCGTTTCGCGTTGTGACGATCACCGACATGCCATTTTTGATCGTGTCGCCCAGCGAAAATCCGCTCACCACCGAGACATTCATCACCCGCGCATCGACCTTCGATTGGCCATAGGCAATGATGTCGGCGTACGGGCCGGACTTGGTGTTTTGCGTTACAGACGGTGGGATAAACGGCAACTTTGCAAACGCCGCCGTCGCGTGCTCGCCGCGCAGCAACGCGCGCATATGCGCAGCAGATTCGCTGCCACGCTCGGCCATATCGATGTGCGGATTGGTGCGATACACTACAAGCACATCAGCGTTATCGACCATTTTTTGCGACACATTCGCGTGCAAATCGAGCGTGGCGATCACAGCAATATCCGGGCCGACAATGTCGCGCATCGCGGCCAGGAGCGTGCCATCGGGATCCGTATCCACCGTGCCGATAGCCGCACCATGCAACGACAAAAACACGCCATCCACCGGCATCACCGCTTTCAGCCGGTCGCCCATTTCGCGCACCACTTCATCGAAGAAAGTCTGATCAATCGGCCCGCTTGCACCGACCAGCGTGCCCATCAGCGGCAGCGGCGTCCACGCGATCTTGGCATTCATGTTGGCGATAAATCCGCTCAGGCACTTCGCCGTGCGAGGGTGCTCGGACTGCCAGTCATGCATCATGGCAACGCCGAACTCCAGATAGTTCTGCGCAAATTCCTCGCGGGTCGCTATTGGTGAGTGGGCGTTCGATTCGAGCATGAAACAACCGAGCGCAACTCGAGGATTTTTAGGGGGCGACATTGCAACATGATAGCGAATGTGGATTGACCCTGCACCCAAGCCGCGCGGATAATCGATTAACTCATTCGACGAAAGATAACCATGCTGCTGCGCCGCTTTGTCATTTTTGCGTTATCACTTTGCGCCCTAACAGCCGGCGCGCAAACCCTCACCCTAGGCACCAAACTTGAGCTCAACACCCTAGACCCACATTTCTTCGCCGCCTTCCCCACCGGCTCGTCGCATGAAATGCTCTACGAGAAACTCGCCGTGCTTGACGAAAAACTGGTGCCAAAACCACAGCTCGCAGCGTCCTGGAAAAACCTCGATAACCTTAACTGGGAAATCAAGCTGCGCAAGGGCGTGGTGTTTCATAACGGCGCCCCGTTTACCGCCGATGATGTAATTTTTACGTGGGAACGCGTGCCGAACGTGCCCAATTCTCCCAATTCCTTTTCGCAATTCACACGCAACGTCGAGAAAATCACCAAGATCGATGACCACACGATCCAGATGAAGACGACCACGCCGACGCCGATGCTGCCCAACGATCTGGCCAACGTTTACATCGTCTCAGCAAGTGCCGCGAAAGGCATGACCACGCAGGATTTCAATTCTGGCAAAGCGGCCATTGGTACGGGGCAATACAAGCTGCTTGAATGGAAGAACGGCGAGCAACTTACCGTCGAGCGCTTCGACAAATACTGGGGGCCGAAGCCAACCTGGACCAAAGTCACCGAACGCGTAATCGCAAAAGACCCCACGCGGTTGGCGGCATTGCTGTCCGGTCAGGTCGATGCCATCGACGCTGTCCCCAGCGCTGATTTGGCACGCATCAAAAGCGACGGCAAGTTCACTCTTTTTCGTGGTCCCGCCGCACTGGTGCACTACATCGCGCTGGATTCTGCCCGTGATGTTTCATCATTCGTCACCGCCAAAGACGGCAAGCCGCTCGACAAAAATCCCCTCAAGGACATGCGCGTCAGAAAAGCGCTGTCACTGGCCATCAATCGCGCCCTGATCGTTCAACGCATCATGGATGGCAGCGGCATGCCCGCCTCGCAATTGCTGGCCGAACAATTTCCCGGCGCGCTCAAGGGTTTGAAGGCGGATCCGTTTGATTTGTTGAAAGCACAAGCCTTGCTAAAAGAAGCCGGCTGGGCGGATGGTTTTCGTATCGTGCTGCACGCCACCAATGACCGCTATCCCAACGATGCTTCTGTCGCACAGGCTGTCGCGCAAATGTGGACGCGCTTAGGCCTGAAAGCAGAAGTTGAGACATTGCCCGGCAGCCTGTTCTTTTCACGCGCCTCCAAGCAGGATTTCAGCGCCTTCGCCGCGCAATACGGTGCAGAGGAGGCCGCCAACAGTCTCCGCGCGCTAGTCGCCACCACCACGCCCGCCAAAGGTTTTGGTACCGCCAACCGCACGCGTTACTCCAATACCGTCGTTGACCAGTTGCTCGGCGATGCATTGCAAACGATGGACGATGAGCGCCGCGATGAGTTGCTCGGACGCGCCATTCGTTTTGCCATGAACGATCAGCCACTCATTCCGGTGTTCTATCCGATCTTTGACTTCGCGGCGAAGAAAGGGCTGGTGGTGACGCCGCGTGCGCAGAGGCGGTTTAATGCGTTGATGATTCGGCCGGTGGGGAAATAAAATACTTCAAACAAGCCAGTAATAACTTGGGGACTTCGAATGGCTACAACCGACTGGGATTTGGCGGGTACTTTTCAGACGCGATTCCCGCATACTTTTAACGCACTCCAGAAGCTTGTTATGGCTATGGCTGCTTACCAGAAAAAACGTGGAAGGAAGACGTTATTCGGAAAAGATAAGGGGCTGGAAGCGTACAAGAAGTTCGAGAGTGTTCTTCGGGATACGTTGCTAGCCATGGTCGTGGATGGAGTGCTGCAAAGAAACGTAAGACCAAAAGATTGCCTTGAAACTCTTAACGAAATGATCGCGGCGTTTGCTGAAGTCTTTCCAAATTGGCAGGACGCATACTCATTTGCTAACGAATATTTCACGGTGAATGCAGTAATTGCCGAAGATAGAATACGGGACATGTTGCGCCAGTAGCCTGGCGCTTTAAGAGAGGACATCACTATGGGCTTGTGGGACTCAGTATTTGGAAAGAAGATTACGATTCAGGGTCGTGATAAAAACGGCGAACCAATCGAAACTAAAGTTTCCGCAAAGCAGTTCAGCAAATGGGAACAAGAAGGAGCGCTGAGCAAAGTAGACGTAGTGGAGGTGCATGTCCTAGACCCAAAGGGTAGCTACACCACACAATGGAAAATTGGTGAGGACATTCCCGTAGATGTGGTCTTAAAATTTAAGAACCCTGCCACCAATGGTATTTATGCACTTACCGTGTACGAAGCAGGACAACCGAAGACCAGTGTGCTTCAACATGCCAAATGGTTGGAAATCAAATTGGCAATGGGAGAGTGAATCGCCTAGCTCCAAGAGCTTGAAGAGCCGCAATAGAGTTGGAAAAATGCCGAACAATTTTGCCTAGCTGACAGGATCACAAATGCCATCTAGCGTGCACAATTGATTTTAGTTTTGCCAGCGCTAGACATTCATTTCTTCGGTGCGAATGCGAGGTCAGCAATGGCACAGAGTTCAAAAAATCAAATTTGCAACTAATGAACGCTCATCCCAACCATGCCGATGAATGAGCAGGCTAGCTCGTGCTAGTTGCCCGTATGTACGAACGCGCAATGGTCGAAAGCTTCAATCACCTCGCCCCCGAAGTGCAACAGTTCCATCGCCTCGCCGGCAAACACACGTTGCATGGCCAAGTCGAAGTACACGCGCCGAAATCACTTTTGGCGGGTCTATTGGCACTCCTCCTCGGTACACCGCGTACTGCAAGTGAAGGTGCAATCAAATTCGAACTTGACGCGCAGCCCTTGATGGAAACCTGGACACGCCATTTCCCGTTGAAAACCATGACATCACGTTTGCAACTGATCGACGGCCAGCTCATCGAAACGCTTGGCGTGGCGCGGCTGATGTTTGAACTCGCCGAAAAAGAAGGGCAGCTAAATATGCATCTGCGCCATCTGTACTTTCTTGGTATCCCGTGCCCGACATGGCTCATGCCGCGTGTGGTCGCAGAAGAAACGGGCCGAGATGGTCGCCTGTATTTTCGCGTGCATGCATGCGTGCCGGGCGTCGGCTTGGTCGCGAGCTATCAGGGATATTTGACGTTGCCAGCAAGCGCCAACCAATGATCGTCGTATTCGATGCGCAATGCCTGCTTTGCAGTCGTTCGGTGCAGTTCTTGTTGCGACATGATCACGAAAGCGTGTTCCTGTTCGCGTCGATCCAAGGCGCGACAGGCCGCGCGCTACTCGTCAACGCTGGCCTGTCCATCGACGGACTGCAAACCATGTTGCTGTGCGATGGTGAATGCGTCTGGGAACAATCTGCGGCGCTGTTGCGTGTGTTGCACGCACTTGGTTGGCCGTGGCGCGTTGCATGGATTGCGTGGCTGGTCCCGGCACCGTTGCGCGATGCCGCGTATCGCGCCCTCGCGCGCAATCGTTATAGATTGTTCGGCAGAACCGAGGCTTGCCTTGTCCCGCCACGAGACTTTGCAGCACGTTTTTTGGATTGACGTTTTGCGATAGTTGCCGTCGTCGTTGCACTGCCAAAAGGTTAAGATACCAGCTCCGAATCCCCCAACATCAAACGCGCGCCAGCCCATTTCCCTTCGTGGGAGCGGGCGTCAAAACAATCTATGTTCGCCTACACCATCCGCCGCCTGACCCAATCCGGCTTTGTCCTGCTGGTGATGGCGATACTCGTGTTTCTGGGCGTGTACGCCATCGGTAATCCGATTGAGCTACTGGTCAATCCACAGGCCGATGAAGTTGAGCGGATGCGCGCAACCGCTGCGCTCGGGCTGGACAAGCCGCTGGTCGAGCAATTCGGCGCGTTTCTAAAGGGCGCATTGTCGGGCGACCTCGGTCGCTCGTTCGTGTTTGGTGTTCCCGCACTGGAGCTGATCCTTTCCAAGATGCCAGCAACCATCGAGCTCGCCGTGGTGGCGACGATGATGGCGGTATTGCTCGGCATTCCGCTGGGTCTGGTCGCAGGCTTGAAGCCGGACAGCTTTATCGGCCGCAGCATCATGGCCGGGTCCATCGTTGGCTTCTCACTGCCCACATTCTGGGTGGGGCTGGTGCTGATCATGTTTTTCTCCGTTTATCTGGGTTGGCTGCCGTCGAATGGGCGTGGCGAAACGGTGAGCTTGCTGGGTCTGCAAGTGAGCTTTCTCACTTGGGACGGCATCTTGCATCTGTTCATGCCTGCGCTGAACCTGGCGTTGTTCAAGCTATCGCTGCTCATTCGGCTTACCCGTGCGCAGACACGCGAGGCGCTGTTGCAGGATTACGTCAAATTCGCCCGCGCCAAGGGCCTCTCGGCGTCGCGCGTGATCGGTGTGCATGTGTTGAAAAACATCATGATTCCCATCGTCACGGTGATCGGCCTTGAGTTCGGTTCGGTCATCGCCTTCGCAATCGTCACCGAATCAATTTTCGCCTGGCCGGGCACCGGCAAGCTTCTGATCGATTCCATCAATCAGCTCGATCGGCCCGTGATCGTGGCTTATCTGATGGTGATCGTGTTGCTGTTTATCGTGATCAATTTCGTTGTCGATATCGTCTACTCTTTCCTCGATCCGCGCGTGCGGCTGGGGCAATCATCCGGGGCGGGACACTGAGTTGGAAACCAGCGTGATTCCCATTGATGTGCCGGTGAAAGAGGAAACGCCGTTTCGTCGCTTCGTCAATGAATTTGCTGAGTCAAAGCTCGCACTCGTTGGTCTGGCCATGCTGCTTTTGGTGCTGACGATTGCGATCTTCGCGCCGTTCATTTCGCCGCAGAATCCATATGATCTTGGCCAGATTGATCTGATGGACAGCAAACTGGCACCGGGCGAAAAATCTTCTGCGGACAAGTCCTATTTGCTCGGTACCGATGATCAGGGGCGCGACATGCTTTCGGCCATTTTTTATGGGCTGCGCATTTCACTGGGCGTAGGTGTCGCCAGCACCGTGGTCGCGGTCATCATCGGTCTCACGTTTGGGTTGATGGCAGCGTACTTCGGCGGTTGGGTCGATACGCTGATCATGCGCGTGGTCGATATTCAGTTATCGTTCCCGGCGATTCTGCTGGCGTTGATTTTGCTCGCGGTATTCGGGCAAGGTGTGGACAAAGTGATCATCGCGCTTATCACCGTGCAATGGGCGTATTACGCACGAACCGTGCGTGCGTCAGCGCTGGTTGAAAAGCAAAAGGAATATGTGGAGGCCGCGCGCGTATTGTCGTTATCAAAAACGCGCATCCTGTTCAAGCATTTGCTGCCCAATTGCCTGCCACCGCTCATCGTCGTCGCGACCGTGCAGGTGGCGCACGCGATTTCGCTGGAAGCCACACTTTCGTTTCTCGGGCTCGGCCTGCCGATTACGGAGCCATCGCTCGGCCTGCTGATCTCGAACGGGTTCACTTACCTCATGAGCGGCAAGTACTGGATCAGTTTCTATCCTGGCCTTGCCTTGCTGGTGACCATCATGTCGATCAATCTGGTGGCGGATCAACTCAGGGATGTGCTCAATCCGAGGTTGAAAAAATGATGGAAAGACAAAACACTAGCACTGGTGGGCTTTTCCAGCAACTTCTGCTCCAAAATGCTCGCCAATGCTCGTGTTTGCCAATTTTATACCAGGTGTCCACGCGATGAGCACCGTCCTGCAAGTCGAAAACCTGCGCACGCACTTCTTTACCAAGGCTGGTGTGGTGAAAGCGGTTGACGACGTCTCGTTCTCAATCGACAAGGGTCAGATCCTCGGTCTCGTCGGCGAATCCGGTTCCGGCAAATCGATGACCGGCTACTCCATCATGGGGTTGATTGATCCGCCTGGTCGCGTCATCGAAGGCCGCATCGTATTAAACGGTCAGGACGTGACGGGGTTCAGCGGCGAGCAATGGCGTTCGCTACGCGGCAATCGCGTGGCGATGATTTTCCAGGACCCGATGATGACGCTCAATCCTGTGTTGCGTATCGACACGCAAATGATCGAGGCCATTACCGCGCACGAAAAAATCTCTCAGGATGCCGCACGCGAACGTTGCCGAAACGCCCTCTCGCAAGTCGGTATTCCTTCGCCCGATGAGCGGCTGATGGCGTACCCGCACCAATTCTCCGGCGGGATGCGGCAACGAGTCGCCATCGCCATCGCGCTGTTGAACAAACCCGATCTCATTATTTGCGACGAGCCAACCACGGCGCTCGACGTGACGATCCAGGGGCAGATTCTTTATGAGATGCAGAAGCTCTGTCGCGAATCCGGTACTGCGCTGATGTGGATCACGCACGATCTTTCTGTCGTTGCCGGACTCGCAGATAGCGTGGCGGTGATGTATGCGGGCAAGATCGTTGAACAGGGTGTTACGGCAGATTTGCTCGATCACCCGTTACATCCATATACGAAGGGTCTGCTCGATTCAGTGCCGAGTCGCAACGTCAAGGGTCAGCCGTTGAAACAGATTCCGGGCATGACGCCATCGCTACTCAAAATCGGCAGTGGCTGTGCGTTTCGTGAGCGATGTGCGCGCCGCGCCGGCGAATGCGAAAGCGCGCCCGCGTTGACCAGTCCGATTTCCTCCGCGTTTCGCAAAGTGCGCTGTTTTCATCCGCACTTGGAAACTGAAGCGGTACTCACAGCATGAGCGCGCCATTGCTGGAATTAAAAAACATCTCCAAGCGCTTCGAGAAGAAGCTCGATATCGCCGGAAAATTTGCCCGTTCGCTCGGTGCAGGGTTGAGGGAAGAAATTGTGCACGCGGTAGATGGTGTCAATCTCACGATCGCCAAAGGTGAAGTTGTCGGGTTGGTCGGTGAATCCGGCTGCGGAAAATCCACACTCGGCCGGGTGGTGGTTGGTTTGCATCACCAAACGGAAGGCGAAAAGTTTTGGCGCGGCAAGAGTGTCGCAGCGATGACCGCGGATGAGAAGCGCGCCATGCAACTCGAAGCGCAAATGATCTTCCAGGATCCGTATGCGTCACTCAATCCGCGCTATCGCGTCGAAGACATCATCGGTGAAGCACCTGTCGTGCACTCAATCATCAACGCCAAAGACAAATCTGCGTACGTCGCAGAAGTGATGCAGCGTGTCGGCCTTGACCCCGCCCTCTCCCGTCGTTTCCCCCACCAGTTTTCAGGCGGGCAGCGCGCGCGCATCGGCATCGCCCGCGCGCTGGCGGTGAAACCGAATTTTCTCGTCTGCGATGAGGCGGTCGCGGCACTCGACGTGTCGATCCAGGCGCAGGTACTGAATCTGTTCATCAAGCTGCGCGAAGAGCTGGATCTCACCTACCTTTTCATCAGCCACGATCTCGGTGTCGTGCGTCATTTGTCCGATCGTGTGGTCATCATGTATCTGGGCCGCGTGGTGGAGACCGCACCAGCCGACGAGTTATTCACCAAGCCTAATCATCCGTACACGCAGGGCCTGCTCGCGGAAGTGCCTTCGCTTACCGTGCGCAAAAAAGATTTTGTTGCCATCAAGGGGGAGATTCCCTCGCCACTCAATCCGCCGACGGGCTGCCATTTTCATCCGCGCTGCCCGCACGCGGCATCCGTGCCCGGCAACAAATGCAAGACCGAGCAACCCATGCTCAAACAGATCGCCGTGAATCGCTTTTCGGCGTGCCACTTGAATCAATGAAAGTCGAACGTCATGTCATCCCCGCCATTTACCATTACTGCATCCCGCACCAACCACGACCAAAATGTGCCGGTCGTATTCGATTCGCCGCACAGCGGCACGAGCTATCCCGCTGATTTCGATACCATCGTGCCGCGGCTCACGCTGCGCCGCGCGGAGGACACGCACGTGGAGGCGCTCTATGCCGCAGCCCCTGACCACGGCGCGGTGCTGATTGCCGCAGAGTTTCCGCGCAGCTACATTGATGCCAATCGCTCGATTCTCGACATCGATGCCGCCCTTCTGGACAGCGCATGGCCGGGGCCGATCAACGTCACCAGAAAAACCGAAAAAGGTATCGGGCTCGTCTGGCGATTGCTCGATACCGGCGCGCCGATTTATACGCGCAAACTCACTGTCGTCGAGGTGCAGGCTCGCATCGCCAACTGCTACGCGCCGTATCACAAGGCCGTGCGCGATGCGATCAACGCGGCGCACAAGCATTACGGCGCGGTCTGGCACATCAACTGCCATTCGATGCCTGCGACATCTTCGATCATTTCTGAAGAGGGCCCCGGTGTGCCACGAGCCGACTTTGTGCTCGGCGACCGCGATGGCACCACCTGTGCGCCGGAATTCACCACCTTCGTTGCGCTGACATTGCGCGGCATGGGTTACGAGGTACGGGTGAATGATCCCTACAAAGGTGTCGAGCTGGTGCGCGCTTATTCAGAACCGGCCGAGCAAAAACATTCGCTGCAAATCGAAGTGAATCGCAAATTTTATATGGATGAAATCACCCGCGAACCCAACGCCAATTTCGGCAAGCTGCAAGCCGACATCACCGCGCTCATCAAGGCGATTTCGGGATATGCACGACAACATCTCCCTGCGCACGGACACCACGACTGCGGACACGATCATCACGATCACGCGCACGAAAAAACGCACGCACACAGTCACTCACATGAAGGCGGACACAAGCATGACCACTAAGCCAGGCAGCTCACCTTACACCGTAGAGCTTTTGCCGCCGGATATTTCCGCTTACCGAAAGGGCAACAGCGGCATTGAATACGTCACCACATTTGATAGCGGCAAACCGGGCCCACACGCGATGGTAAATGCCGTCACGCACGGCAATGAATTGTGCGGCGCGATTGCAGTAGACCGGTTGTTCAAGATGGGCGTGAGGCCGATTCGCGGCAAGCTGTCGCTGGCTTTCGCCAACGTGGCTGCATTCCATTCGTTTAACCCATTGCAGCCGCATGCATCGCGTTTCATCGATGAAGACTTCAATCGGGTCTGGACACCCGCCGTGCTCGATGGTGCACGCCAGTCAGTCGAGCTGACGCGCGCCCGCGCCATGCGGCCCATCATCGACCAGATCGATTTTCTGCTCGACATACATTCGATGCACGACCCGCATGGCCCGGTGATGATTTCCGGCCCGTTGGACAAGGGCATCGCGTTGTCAAAGCAAACGGGCGTGCCCGAATTCATCGTCGCCGATGCCGGGCACGCCAATGGCACGCGGATGCGCGACTACGGTGGCTTTGGAGATCCGGCGTCAGGCAAGACGGCGCTGCTGGTGGAGTGCGGCCAACACTGGGAGCGCGCCAGCGCTGATCTGGCGTGGCAAACAGTGTGGCGCTTTTTGCGTGCAGTCGATGTCGTTGATCGTGCCCTCGCGGAATCGCAAATCGAAAGCGTGCGTCCACCCGCGCAGAAAGTCGTGCGCGTCACCGAAGCCGTGGTTGCCAATGACAAGGATTTCAAATTTACCGAAGGATTAAAAGGCTTGTCCATCGTGGCCAAACGCGGCGATGTCATCGCGCTCGACGGCGGCAAGCCGGTTCCGGCGCCTTATGACAACTGCGTGTTGATCATGCCGACGATGATCCATGTAAAGCCGGGGTTGACGGCGGTGCGGTTGGGGCGGTTGGAGTAGCGTGCACCCGTCAACCTGCGCGCTGTCATTTCGAGCAACGCGAGAAATCTGCTGTTTTTTACGCCTCGAAAAGCAGATTTCTCACCCGGTAAGACTTGGTTCGAAACGACAGTACTTATTATAAACACCAGCACTGGCGCTGCATTACAGCACAAAACGCCTCGAAAACCGCGCCAGTGCTAGTGTTTTAATATTCTATAACGCCGCAAAATGCGCGGCGCGCGACATCATCCCGCTGTGGAATCTTCTGTTTTCCCGGACGGTCGAATACCGAGCTGCTTCAGCTTCCGATACAAGTGCGTTCGCTCCAGACCCACCTTGTCAGCCACCCGCGACATATTGCCTTCTTCACGTCGGATGTGATGCAGAAAATATTGATACTCAAAACGCTCGCGCGCTTCGCGCAACGGCAGATCAAACGGGATGCGGCTGATGGCGCCCGATGCACCAACATGGTCAAGCCCGATTTCACGGGCCACACGCATCACATCCTCAGCCGAAATCTCACCTGACAAACTGGTCAGCGCGAGCGTCTTCACCGCATTTTGCAGCACCGGCAAATTGCCGGGCCACTCAAGATTTCGAAGCGCATTTAGTGCTGCAACACTGAATTGCCTGAGCGGACATTCGTTGGCTTCCACCATCTGTAACAGGATCGTATTGGCAAGATCAGGAATATCTTCGGGGTGTTCGCGCAAGCTCGGTATGCGCAGCGTCACGCCGGACAATTGCGTGAGCAGCATGGAATCGAATTCGCCACTCTCAATGAGCGGCAACATCGGCTGCGCCGTCGATGCAACGAGACGAACATTGAATTTTTCGAGCTTACTCAACAGCTGGCCCAAGCCTTTTTGTTCATTTCTATTCAGCGTTTCGAGCTGATCAATAAACAGCACACCATCGCGCGCATCGGCGAGCGGCGCGAACGGATTTTGCGCAAGCCAGCTATGGTCGGCCGGCTGAAGCCACGCGGTATTGCGCTGATGCACCATACGCGCAATCAGCTCAAATCCGCAACCCGCTTCCCCGGTCAGCAACAACGGCACTTTCAAACGGCTCACTTGTTCAAGTCGCTGGCGGAGTTCAGTCACCACCTTCGCGCGGCCAAGATGGGCGAACGTGAGGCCGGGCTTAGGCAACATTTTCCCGCCGGCCAGCGCTTTGCCGACAGTGGCAATGAGCTTCGGCAGGCTGATTGGTTTTTCAAGAAAATCAAAAGCGCCGATGCGTGTGGCTTCGATCGCTGATTCGATGGTGCCGTGGCCGGACATCATCACGACCGGCATCGTGAGCTGGCCCGAAACGGCCCACTCCTTGAGTAACGAAATGCCATCGGTATCGGGCATCCAGATGTCGAGCAGCACCAGATCCGGGCGCTGTTCTCTTCTGGCGACACGTGCCGTGGCGGCGTTTTCGGCCACCCTCACGTGATAACCCTCATCCGTCAGAATTTCTGAAAGAAGTTCGCGAATGCCGATTTCGTCATCGACGACCAGAATGTTGTTGTTTGTTGTCATGTTTTTGACCCTGCCTGCATCATACGGTTAACTCAGCATTTGTGGGTGGTGTCCGCAACGACACCGGCAACAGAATTTCCACCAGTGCGCCGTGCGGTTTGATATTCACCACGGTCACGTGGCCCTGGTGTTCTTCAATAATTTTTTTTGCAATCGCCATGCCAAGTCCGGTGCCTTTGGGTTTGGTGGTGACGTAGGGCTCAAAAATCCGTCCCAGCACATCCTCGCGAACGCCGGTGCCGTTGTCCTCAACACTGAAAAGAACACCGCCGTCGCTGACCCGTGTCTGCATGATGATCTTAGGTTCGGGCAGCCCGGCCAGGGCATCCAGCGCGTTTTGGGCGAGATTGTGAATGACCTGCCGCAGCAGGGATGCGTCCGCTGTGATCATGGGAATGTCTTCACTGAGCCTCAATTCGATGGCGACATTCATCGACTCATAGAGCACCATCACGTCGTTGATCAAATCGTTGATCGACACTTCCGTTGGTGTCAGGCGCGAGGAGCGCGAATACAAACTGAAATCATCCACCATGCCTTTAAGCGCGCCGACCTGCGCGACAATGGTGTTGGTCGCACGCTGCAGAATTTCCTGCTCGGCAATCGGCAACTTGCCGGCGAGCTTATGTTGCAGGCGCTCGGCGGACAATTGAATCGGCGTTAAGGGGTTTTTGATTTCATGCGCCAGACGCCGTGCCACTTCGCCCCAGGCCGCATTGCGCTGCGCCTGAATGAGGCCGGTGATGTCATCGAACACCAACACGAATCCTGATTCGAGCGTGGCGGGCAGTTTTGTGCCGCGCACCAGCAAGGTCTTGCGGCCCGTCGGCCCGCCCGGCCCCTCGTGACCTGCATAGTCGACTTGCCGTTCCCAGGGTTTATCCCGCAGTGACGCAAGCTGCACCATGAAATCCTCAATGAAGGGTGCCAGCGCAGGTAATTGGGGCCCCCAGTCCGACATTTTCACGCCCTTCAATGCGTGATGGGTAATGCCGAGCATGTCTTCTGCATTCTTGTTGATCGTCTTCACATACAACCGCTCATCAAGTGCGATCACGCCGGAGGTGAGGTTGCCGAGAATCGATTCGAGGTAGGCGTTGGCATGCTCCAGTTCCTGCTGCTTTCGGCTGACAATTTCCGATGCCCCGGCCAGTTGTCGGGTCATCGTGTTGAATGCTTGTGTGAGCACACCAAACTCATCGCGGCTCCTCACCGGGTTGAGTTTCGTGAAGTCGCCCTTCGCGATGGCGCGCGTGGATTCTGCCAGTGCGGACAGCGGGGCCGATAGACGCTCTGAGAGCAGGAAGGCAAGCGAAATGGCAGAAAACAAGGTCAGCAGCATCGCCAGCGTCAAGGTGAGCGCAAACAATTGCTTCAATCCCTCTCGCTGCAGGCCCAGTTGTTGATAGTCGCGAATACCGGCCTCGACGCTGTATGCGTCGGCGGCCAGACTCTTGGGGGCCGCACGAACGATCTGCAACGCGCGTGGCATTTCAGACGGTGCGTGGGCTGCGACCGGCACGACGACACGCAAATACAGCGACCGATCAGTCTGCGATTCGGCCATCGACACCGGTTTTTTTTGCAGGCTTTCTTTGACCTCTTCCCGGGTCGGCTTGTCGGCGAATAATCTTGTCCGGCCCCCGGAAATGGCGATCAACTGACCATCTGCGGCAAACAACGAAAGCTCATCGAATCCAAATTCTGATCGCAGAGCTCGCAAAACTTCAACATTCTCGCCATCGGCCTCAGAAAGGCGGGCGGCGGCTTCGGCACCCTTGCGGGAGAGCTCGGTCAGGGACGCGTCAATCGTGCCTTTGCCCAGATTGAGTGCGGCCTCAAAGGCTTTCTCGACAGGCACATCGAACCAGGAATCAATGGAGCGATTCAGGAACTGTACCGAAATCGCATACACCAGCCCGCCGGGGATCACCGCCATCAACACAAAGACGGCCATCAATCGCAACGCCAGTTTTGCCCCGAAAACGCGACCGCGCAGTTTTCGCGCCAGTGAGAAAATCTGGTAGCCAATAAGCGACAGCAAACCAATAATCAGCGCGACCCCGACCGCCAGCAGCCACGGGTAGTGAGTGTTAAAGAACGTGTTGTTGCTGCTGGCGCGAAACAGCAGGGCAATAAGCGCCACTCCCAGCACCACGCAGGCGAGCAAAATGGCGCGAATCATGGCTTGATTTCTCCCGGTGCAGTCACGGTCCACCGATACCAGTCCGACGAAAGATCCCATTCCTTTGATGCAATCACATTTAGTTGAAACGGCTTTGGCAACTGCGAAGTATCCAATCTGAAGCGCAACGCCGCGTCATATTTTTCACCGGTCTTGAGCTTGCCTTTTTCCAAAACCGTCCATGACCGAACCCGCGATAAGGCCCGACGCACATCCTCAAATGACGACACGTTTTGCGAGATGCCTGAATATGAAATGCGGTATTGATCCGTCAACGGCGCGTAGGAAATGCGCCGCTCACGCGAGGCGGAAGCAAAGCTCTGATCCCGCCAGTACCACCGACTGCGGCTAAGTTCAAATTCAACAATGAAATAAAGAGGCACGCCTTTTCGCACCGCTTCCTGCAAGGTGGCCGTGAGCTGCAACTGAATGTCTGCATCAATCTGATAGCCGTCTTCGGAAGCGTCCAGTTTTGCGCTGGAAATGGCTGCGCCCTCCGCGTGAACGATTGCGGGCAGTGATGCGATGCCGAGAAAACACCCGGCTAGTAAATGATTCAATTGCAGGCGTCGTTGAACAATGGCCAAGCGCAATGCGAGCAACCGCACGGCAATGAACAACACGGCCTTAGGCCGTTTTCTCCAGAAGCGTGTAGAAAAAACCGTCGTGAACATCATTGGGGAGAAGTTGGCCGTCTGCGAGCTCAGGGGTTGCGGCTTGATGTCCCATGCCTGTTGGCAGCAAGTTTGCGAAATTCAATTGGCGTGCGCCCGGTGTTTTTCGAAGGAATTGCTCGATGATGTCTTGATTTTCAGCGCGAAAAACAGAACAGGTTGCGTATAGCAATCTACCACCAATGCCAAGGCAACTCCATAGTACAGCCAGCAGTCTGGCTTGCTGTCGGGCCAGCGCGAAAATATCGGTTTCCCGGCGAATCCATTTGATATCCGGATGCCGTCGCGTAACGCCCGAGCCTGAGCAGGGCACATCGAGCAAAATGCGGTCATAGGGCTTGCCATCCCACCATTCTTCCGGCTTGGACGCATCAGCCGTCTTCAGCGTGGCGCGGAGTCCCAAACGCGTCAGATTCTCGTCTACGCGAATCAATCTGCGCCGGTCGCTGTCGACTGCCAACAGCTCTAGTGTTGATCCATCCGCGATCATCTCCAAAATGTGCCCGGTCTTGCCGCCAGGGGCCGCACAGGCGTCGAGTACGCGCATGCCCGGCTGGGATGCCAACATTGTCGCCGCCAGTTGCGCGCCAGCGTCCTGCACCGATACCTGACCTTCGCGAAATCCGGGCAATTCGTTCACGCCGATCGGTTTTTCCAGCAGCACCGCTTGCCCAAAAATATGTTGCGCGGAGATTCCATGCTTTGCCAGCAGCGCCAGGTACGCTTCCGGATTGGTGCGTTTTGCATTTACTCGCAGGCACATGGGTGGATGTGATCGCGCCGAGAGGAGCACCGATTCCCAATGCAGAGGCTGCTCTTTTTTGATCCGATCTATCCACCAGCGGGGGAAATCGAACTGTGCTTCAGGTGAACCCAACCGTTCGCGGGCAAATTTATCTGGCGTGCGCAAATAATTTCGCAGCACAGCATTGAGAAGCGGCTTGGCGCGACCAAAACCGATTGCGTCTGCCGCTGAAACTGCATGGTCGACGATTGCATGCGGTGCTGCTTTCGAAAACTGAAGTTGCGAGAGCGCGATCAACAGCAAGTGTTTGACCGGCGGGTCGTTGATTGGCTGCGTGAGTAACAGATCGAGTTGTGCAGTAAGTAATCCGCAGTGCCGGAGCGTATCGAAAGAAATGGAATGAATCGCGGAGCGCTCATTGGGGCTAAGTTTAATCTCCTTGGCGAGTCTGGCCAGCACCGCCTCGAGTACGCGATCCAGGTTTTTGCCCGAAAGTACTTTCCCGACGACTTCGGCGCTCGCGGCCTGTACCGCAATCATGCCTGTGGGTTTTGGAGCTGTTTCTGTGTTCATTTAAAGCGCCATCCAGTTTGTAATGTTGAGCCGCGAAGAAAATCTGCGATGGCCATCCGCTTACCGCCGGGCTTTTGCACACTGAGGAGATCCAACGCGCCAACGCCACACTGTACCGTGAGTTGGTTCGGGGATGCTTCGACGATGGTGCCGGGTGGCGTTGGCGCGTTGGATGGTGACGGCGTCACTGTGGCACGCCAGATCTTGAGCTTTTCATCGCCGAGCAAGCTTTCGCAACCGGGTGCGGGATCAAAGGCGCGTAACCGTCGCTCAATAACCTCAGCGGGCAGCGTCCAGTCGATGTGCGCTTCGGCTTTGTCAATTTTCTTTGCATAGCTGACACCCTCCAATGGCTGGGCTGTGGCTTGAAGCAACGGCAACTTTTCCATCGCATCGACGATTGCGACCATCGATATGGCGGTCAATCGATCAAACAACGTCCCGCTGGTGTCGTCTGGCAGGATCGGACAGGTGTTGGTGAGCAATACCGGGCCGGTATCGAGCCCTGCATCCATTTGCATGATCGCGATACCCGTCTCGATGTCGCCGGCTTCAATGGCCCGCTGAATCGGCGCGGCACCACGCCATCTTGGCAGCAGAGAGCCGTGAATATTGATGCAGCCATATTTGGCAATATCCAGAACCGGCTGCGGCAGCAGCAAACCATACGCCGCGACCACCATCGCATCCGGGGCGAATGTGCGCAACGTCGTTTGCACGTCTTCATCTCTAAGCGACACTGGTTTTAGAAGCGGCAATCCCAGCTGTTCGGCTTGTTCGGCTACCGCGCTGGATTTCAATTTCAGGCCGCGCCCGGCAGGTCTGTCCGGCTGTGTGAGCACCAGCACGATTTGATGCCCCGCAACGTGCAGAGCATTGAGCGCGGCGGCGGCAAAAGGAGGCGATCCGGCAAAAATAATTTTCATGAATAGGCAGTAACACGGGCAGAAACAAAAACGCCGACCTCGACAGCCGGCGTTTCCATTGGTCTGGAATGGTGGAGCGAGTGTACTAAGCGCGGGCAGAAACCGCGACGCGCCGACGGGGGGCTTCCATCTCGGCATCGCGCTCAAGCTCGCGCTGGCGCTTGATCAGTTTGTTTTTAATCCGATTTGCCTTCAGTGGCGAAAGGTACTCAACGAAGACATGGCCGTCCAAATGGTCAATCTCATGTTGAATGCAAACTGCGAGCAATCCGGATGCGTTGATCGTGAAGCGCTGACCGTCGCGGTCCAGCGCGGTTACCATCACCGTTTCTGCACGTTCAACCTTGTCATAGAAGCCGGGCACCGACAGACAACCCTCTTCGTTGACGGCCGTACCTTCTTTCTTGATGATTTCCGGATTGATGAAAACCCGAAGTTGATTCTTCTCTTCGGAGACATCGATCACCATGAGACGCTTCAATTCGCCAACTTGTGTAGCCGCGAGGCCAACACCGGGCGCTTCATACATGGTTTCCACCATATCATCGACCAACTTCTTGATTTTGTTGTCGATAATCTTGACTGGCTCCGCAATGCGGGTCAGACGGGGATCGGGGTAGGTTACAACATCCAAAATGGCCATAATTGCTTGCGAATTGAATAAATTAGGTGCAGAATCTTGAGGAACGACATTAAGTTTGTGGCGCTTTGCTGACTTACAAGTCTAGTAGAAGTCGTCGCAGTTGGCAAATTTGGTTGATGCGCCCCGGATGTTAGTTGCCCGTCCTACAACCTGATGTGCCCCCACAAAAGTGAGACCCGCCATGAAGAAAAGCAAGCTCACACTCGTCTTTGTCCTCGCGTTGGCCAGCTTTGTTCCCCAAATTAGCTGGAGTCAGGCAAGTCCGGGCGCAAAAGCCGAGGCAAGTGCCGCCGAGAACACGCCAAAGGCCAAACAAACGGGCACCAAAAAAGCGACCGCCCCCATTCAGCTAGCCGCTGACGCACCGCCAATTTATGTTGTCGTGAAGGGCGATACCCTTTGGGATATTTCAGGGCGGTTTCTGAAAGAGCCGTGGCGTTGGCCGGAAATCTGGAACATGAACCGTGAGCAGATCAAGAATCCTCACTGGATCTACCCGGGCGATGTGGTTAAGTTGACGTTTGACGCTTACGGCAATCCTTCTCTGGCGCTGGCTTCCGGCGAAGGTGGTGACGCGAATTATGTTCGCTTACAGCCCAAATCCCGCGTGGATGCACTTGCGCAGGCGATTCCATCTATTCCGTCTAAGGTCATTACGCCATTCCTGTCTCTTCCGCTGGTAGTCGATGAGGGCGCATTGGCGAACTCCCCACGAATAATCGCAACAGAAGATGATCGTGTCGTCATTGGCGCTGGCAATACGGCATACGCGCTGGGTCTCCAGCCGAGCCTGGGCACCAAATGGCAGATATATCGACCGGGCAAAGCGCTTAAAAATGCGGCGGGCGAAATCCTTGGATATGAGGCAAATTATCTGGGCGAAGCAAAAGTAGTGCGGTTTGGCGAATCCTCAACGATTGAAATTTTACGATCCACGCAAGAGATAAACCGTGGCGATCGGCTCACCCCGGCGGCCGACAATGCGGTGCCATCCTACAGCCCGCGTTCGCCCGCGACACAAATATCAGGCGCTGTCATTTCGGTGCTCAACGGTGTGGATACCGGCGCACAATATTCTGTCGTGGCGCTGGATCTGGGCAAGCGCGAAGGCATCGAAGTCGGGCATGTGCTCGCGACTTTGCGTAAGGGTTCGATCGTCAGCACCGACGATCCGCTCGGCCAAGTAACACCACCGCCCTCCGCATCGCCTGATGCCCCTGCGCAAACTGGTAACACCGTAAAACTACCCGATGAGCGCAATGGCCTGATGTTTGTCTTCCGCGTGTTCGATAAAGTGTCCTACGCGCTGGTGATGTCCACCCGTCGCCCGATCCAGTTGGGCGACGTAGTTCAAACTCCCTAGTCGATCTGGCGTTCCCAGCGATGCCTATCCCGGCATCCGGCGCTGAGCCGCAGGCTTGGCTCGCTCTGGAGTTTATTTCCGGCCTTGGCGGAGAAGGTATCCGCAAACTGCTCGCGCGCTTCGGTGCGCCCTCGTCGGTGTTAGCCCAGTCCGTTTCATCATTGATCCAATTCGTCTCACCTGCCGTCGCGCGCGCCATTGCCGCTGGACCACAGGCAGAAAAAGTTGAAGCCTCGTTGAAATGGCTTGAGGGAGAGAGCAATCACTTACTCACGCTGGCAGATGAGGACTATCCGCCACAACTTCTTCAGATCAGCGATCCCCCACCGATTTTGTATTTGAAAGGCCGGCGCGAGTTGTTGGCACAACCCGGGCTTGCTGTCGTGGGCAGTCGCAATGCCACGCCATCGGGGCTGCAAAATGCCGAAGCATTCGCCCGCAATCTTTCAGAAGCGGGATTCACGATCATCTCAGGCATGGCATTAGGTATCGATGCTGCTGCCCATCGCGGCGGCCTGGCCGGGGTGGGTCGCTCGATAGCTGTTGTCGGCACCGGCCTTGATCTGGTCTATCCGGCGCGCAATAAGGCGTTGGCGCACGATCTTGCAGAAAATGGCTTGATCATCTCCGAGTTCGCCTTGGGCACGCCCGCACTGGCCAAAAATTTCCCACGCCGCAATCGTATTATCAGCGGGCTCTCGCGGGGGGTGCTCGTGGTCGAAGCCGCGCTGGCCTCGGGTTCGCTCATCACCGCGCGTCAGGCGGGCGAGCAGGGCCGCGAAGTGTTCGCGATTCCGGGCTCCATTCACTCGCCGTTTTCCAAAGGCTGTCATCAACTGATCAAGCAAGGTGCCAAGCTGGTAGATGAAGCGAACGATATCCTGGTCGAGCTGCAATGGGGCAGCGCCAAATCGGCATCCGGTATGGCGGCAAGCCAGGTCGACGACGCAGACAGCGATCCATTTTTAGTGCAGATGGGCTTTGATCCAATATCAGTTGACACCTTGCTCGAACGCGTCAACTTGCCCACCGATCAGCTCATCGCGCGTCTGACCGAACTTGAACTCGACGGTGCCATCGCTTCCATGCCCGGCGGAAACTATCAGCGACTGCGTTGATCTAAAACGCGGCGGACACGTCAACGTGTCGGCTTGATTTCAAAGCGAATTTTGAGAATGTTTTGACTTTACGCTTGCGATAAGGGTAGAACCCTGCTTATCATTTGTCCCCTTTTGCTGGTTTTCGGATCAGCAACCCATCCGCGTTCACGACACACAACAGAAAAGTACTGAAATTCATGGGCAAGTCCCTCATCATCGCTGAGAAACCTTCCGTCGCAAACGACATCGCCAAAGCATTGGGTGGTTTTACCAAACAAAAAGATTTCTTCGAAAGCGATAAGTACGTGCTGTCATCTGCGGTGGGCCACCTAGTCGAAATCGGCATGCCCGAAGAAGAGGAAGTCAAACGCGGCAAATGGACTTTTGCACATCTGCCCGCGATTCCGACCTACTTCCAGCTCAAACCGATTGAAAAAACCGAGGACCGCTTGAAGGGACTGCTACGTTTGCTCAAACGTAAGGATGTGGACTCGCTTATCAACGCTTGCGACGCGGGCCGCGAGGGTGAGTTGATATTTCGCTACATCGTGCAATACGCAAAGGCCAAGCAGCCGATCAAGCGATTGTGGCTGCAATCGATGACTCAGGGCTCAATTCGTGCGGGCTTCAAAGACCTCCTGCCGGATGAAGCCAAGTTGGGTTTGGCCGATGCGGCAGTGTGCCGCAGTGAGTCCGATTGGCTGGTCGGCATCAACGGTACCCGCGCGATGACGGCGTTCAACTCCAAGTCCGGCGGATTTCAGCTCACCACCGTCGGTCGTGTGCAAACGCCAACGCTGGCGATCATGGTGGAGCGCGAAGAACGCATCAAGGCGTTTCGTCCACGCGATTATTGGGAAGTGCACGGCAGTTTTTCCGCAGCGGGCGGCGACTATCCGGGCCGCTGGTTCGATGAAAAATTCAAGAAATTTGACGACGACGAACACCAGCGTGCCGAGCGGCTATGGGACGAAAAGAAGGCCCGTGCCATTGTCACCAAGTGCCTCGGCAAAACCGGCATTGTTGAAGAGGAATCCAAGCCCACCACACAAGCCTCACCGCTTTTGTTTGATCTGACCTCATTGCAGCGCGAAGCCAATTCCCGTTTTGGTTTCTCCGCTAAAACCACGCTGGGGCTGGCGCAGGCGCTGTACGAAAAACACAAAGTGCTGACCTATCCGCGTACCGATGCGCGCGCGCTGCCGGAAGACTATATCGAGACCGTAAAAGAGACATTGCAAGTATTGAAAGAAGGCGAATACAACGTGTTCGCCAAAAAGGTGCTCGATAGTGGTTGGGTGAAGCCGAACAAACGCATCTTTGATAACAGCAAGATTTCAGACCACTTCGCGATCATTCCGACCACACAAGCGCCGAAATCGTTAAACGAAATAGAGGCGAAACTTTACGACTTCGTCGTGAAGCGCTTTCTCGCCGTGTTCTATCCGTCGGCCGAGTTTTTGCAAACGACGCGCATCACGCGCGTCGAATCCGAAGCCTTCAAGTCCGAAGGTAAAGTGCTGGTCAACGCGGGGTGGCTCGCCGTTTATGGCCGCGATGTCGATGATGAAACGGCCGCAACCAATCTTGCGCCGGTCAAATCCGGTGAGCAGGTGAAAGCAGAAACGGTTGAAGTCAAAGCCAATACCACCAAGCCGCCCGCCCGCTACTCAGAGGCTACGTTGCTGTCCGCGATGGAGGGGGCCGGCAAAGCGATTGATGACGAAGAGTTACGCGCCGCAATGAAAGAAAAGGGTCTCGGTACGCCTGCCACGCGCGCAGCAATTATCGAGGGCCTGCTCTATGAAAAATATTTGCATCGCGAAGGCCGCGAACTCATTCCCACCGCCAAAGCCGCGTCGCTGATGATTGCGTTGCACGGTCTGGGGATTCCCGAGTTGTATTCGCCGGAGCTCACCGCCGACTGGGAGAAAAAACTCGCGTTGATGGAAAAAGGCGAATTGAAGCGCGAGAAATTCATGGCCGAAATTATCGACATGACCGAGCACATTGTCGGACAAGCCAAGAATTTTGAGCACGACACCATCCCCGGTGACTTCGGTGCCATCGCCGTTCCGTGTCCGAAGTGTGGTGGCGAGGTTCACGAGAACTACAAAAAATTCCAGTGCATGAAATGCGATTTCGGCTTCTGGAAAATTCTTGCCGGTCGTCAGCTTGAAGCGGTGGAGGCTGAAACGCTGATATCGAAACGCGATGTCGGGCCGCTTGATGGTTTTCGCAGCCGACTGGGTCGCGCATTTTCGGCAAACCTGATTTTGAACAAAGACCTCGCCATCGAATTTTCATGGGGTGACGGCGCAGGAGACGACGCCGAGCCGCCGGACTTTTCGGGCATGGAGTCGCTCGGGCCTTGCCCGAAGTGCAAATCAAACGTGTTTGAAATGCCCAATTCGTACGCCTGCGAAAAATCGTTTGGTGCCGCCAAGACCTGCGATTTTCGCTCGGGCCGAACGATCCTGAAGCGCGCCATCGCACGCGAAGAAATGATGAAGTTGCTGGAAACCGGTAAATCGCCATTGCTGGAAAAATTCATCTCCAAAAAGGGACGCCCGTTCTCGGCTTTTCTCGTGCGTCAGCCCGACGGCAAGATCGGTTTTGAATTCGAGGAGCGCGAAGCGAAGGCAGGTAAAGGTGCCAAGGGCGCCCGCGCGGTGAGTTCAGGTGCATTGCGCGTGCTCGGCAAGCATCCCGATGACGACCAGGAAATTTCCGTCTTCGCCGGTCGCTATGGGCCGTATGTGAAACACGGTAAAGCGAATGCAACGATTGCCGACAAGGAAAAAGCTGACTCCATCACACTCGACGAAGCGGTGGAATTACTTGCCGAAAAATTTGGACCACCGGCAAAGAAAGTGGTGAAGAAGGCCGTAAAGAAAACAGTGAAAAAAACTGCAGCAGAACCGGAGGAAGTGGTGAAGAAGCCAGCCACGACAACCAAAACCACAAAAGTTGCGACTGTAAAAACGGTCGCAAAAACCCCCGTTACGCGTCGAAAGAAAGCCGCCTAGCCGCAAACCTGCGCGCGGCATCATTGGTGTCGCGCGCAGGGCTCGCAAGACAGACGCGGTATGCTTACTGTTAATGATTCTTAACTGTCAGCGCCGTCCCTAACGCCGCGTGTGATCATGTCTAGCGGATATACCCTCAACCGGTTTTCAGGTTTCACCTTCGAGCGACCCTCGCTCGACCAGTTCGTCGTGCTCTCACTCATGTTGCACGTGTTGGTCATCGTTCTGTTTGGTGATACCACTGGTGGAGATGCCAGACGGAGCGAAAAATTGTGGGGCGCATTGACGGTGACGGTGCAAGGGTTTTTGCCCGACAGCGGGATCGGATTAAAGCTTGATCGTGGCGCGACGTTGCTGAAAACACCTGTCACTGAATTGCGGCCAGCGCCCGTTTTGCCCGGTGTGGTTTCAGGAAATCGCGATGCGGATGCGCCCGCACCGGTTGAAAAGTCGGCCCCTGTGGAAGAGGCGGCCCCGCCTGCACAAGCGCCCACTGCCGAGATGCCACCCGTGATTTCAAAAGAGGTCGAGAAAGCGGTGACTCAATTTGTGATCCCCAAGCCGTCCGCTGATCGCCCCTATGTACCACCAGTCACACCGCAGCCAAGCGAGCCAGCACCGCGCGAAGCCGCTGTGACAGCACCGCTGGTGCCGATCATCACCTCGCCGGAGCCGAAACCTCGCGAAGAGGCTGTTCCGATGCCACCACCGACACCTAAGCCCGAGCCAACGTCGCCAAAAATTGTGCCAGAAGCACTAAAGCCGGTGGTGCAGGCACCAGAGCCTAAACCGCTACCTCGCGAAATCGCGCCGCCTGTCGTGCAAACACCTGCACCTCCACCGACAATTCCTGCCGCATCAATCGCGCCAGCGCCATTGAAGCCCGAGAGCGTGCAGCCAGTCGCCACGCCGGTCGAGGCGAAGCCGCGCGAAGTTCCGGTCGCCCCCCCGGTCGTGACACCTGCACCGAGTGAGCCGCTGCCGCGCGCAGAAGCGCCGAAGGTCGAACGCGAAGTAATGGTACCTGCACCACCTGCGGCATCGGTAACTGCCCCAGCGACCCGCGCTGCCACGCCGTCCGGAAGCACGAGTACAGATCGCGACGCATTGACACCCCGCAACTTGCCGACTGTGCCATCAGCCGATGGATTGGCGCTGGACAAAGGCAAAGGCATCGACCTCGATGCCGTGCGCCGACGCGCGCGCGAAATTTCGAGCGGGGGTTCTGGGCCGCGCACCGTGTTTCCATTCCCGGTCGCACCACAGCAAAAACCGAAATCCAAGGAGCAACAAGCTTTCGACAAAGCGCTTAAGAAAAATGATTGTCGCGATGCCTACGCCGACATGGGTCTGGCTGCAGTCGTGCCGCTGGTATTGGATGCCGTTCGCGAGGGTGGTTGCAAGTGGTAGCGAATCCGAACTGTGTACATAAAGCGTGATGACACCAAGATGAAAATTTTATTTTTTTCACCAGAAAAAGATCCCCAGCCATGGCTTGATGAGATCAGCGCGGCCCTTCCCGCCGCAGACGTCTGGGCATGGACGCCCACGTGCGCTGCGCACCAGGCAGACTTCGCAGTCTGTTGGGCACCACCAGCAGAACTATTCGCCTCGCAACACCAATTGAAGGCGATATTCAACATCGGCGCCGGTGTCGATAGCGTCATGAAATTGCCAAACCTTCCCGCCGATGTGCCGATCATACGATTGAACGATGCTGGCATGGCCGTGCAAATGGCTGAATACGTTTGCCATGCGCTGATTCGCCACACGCGACGATTTGATGCTTACGATGAGCACGCGAAAAATCACGAATGGAAACGCGAACGACCGATAGACCGGGCCGCATTTCCGGTGGGCGTGATGGGTCTGGGGGACATCGGCTCACGTGTGGCGAAAACCGTTGCCGCGTTCTATTACCCCACGTTCGGCTGGTCGCGGACAGCGAAGTCTTTGCCGGGTATTAACACTTTTGCGGGACACGAAGGGCTTGATGAATTTTTGCAACGCGTGCGGGTGCTGGTCTGCGTGCTGCCATTAACGCCCGACACCGAAGGCATATTGAACGCGACGACATTCGCCAAACTAAAACCGAACGCCTATCTCATCAATGTCGCGCGCGGCAGGCATTTGGTTGAGACCGACCTCCTCGCGATGCTGGACAACGGCCACCTTGCAGGTGCGACGCTCGATGTGTTTCGCGATGAGCCTTTGCCCGCGCAGCATGCGTTTTGGACGCATCCAAAAATGTCCATCACGCCACATATTTCGGCGATCACGTTGCGTGCAGAAAGCGTGTTGCAGATCGCCGAAAAAATACGCGCGCTGGCGCGTGGCGATGCCGTTGGCGGTGTGGTCGAAAGCGGGCGTGGCTACTAGCCACGCATCAGTTCGCCCGCAGCTCGCGCACGCCACGACCGATGCGCCGTCGCAGCAGACTCCGCAACGTTACGCCATCGGCGTAGCCGACTTGTGCTGCAATCTGATCGACGCTTGCAGTGCTCGTTTGCAGCAGATGTACGGCTCGTTCGACGCGAAGATCCTGAAAATACGATAGCGGTGATTTGCCCATCACCGCTTGCAGGCGTCTGGCGAGGGTGCGTTCGCTGGTGCCGATACTGCGCGCGGCATTGCCGAGCGAGAAGCCGTGCTTCAATTCTTTTCTGGCCCAGTGTTCGAAGCGCTCAACAATCGAATCGCTGTGCGCAAGATGGTCGGGAATGACAAACGCCGCCTGCGAAGGGCGCGGGTCCATCACCAGATAGCGTGCCGTC
>JAYURJ010000240.1:0-3040 GCA_043756275.1 Betaproteobacteria bacterium
AACAGGTCCAGCGGATAACGCTTGGCGGCGCAATAATCTTCGACGCAGCGCTGCACCATCACGCTGCGATGGCGTTGCGCTCGCAGTTGCATTTCTTCCAGCGTTAGCCACAACGGCCGCAAAATGCCGGCGTCCAATTCGCGATCTTTTTCTTCGCCAGTGATCTCGCCGGTGAACGCGAACCGTAAATAGGAAATGTCCTTGCTCTGGTGCGGCCACAGATAAATGCCAACCAACGCCTTTGGTGTGAAGCGATAGCGCGTCTCTTCCAGTACCTCGCGCGAGATGGCGTGAAGCAACGATTCGTTCGGTTCGAGATGGCCGGCGGGTTGATTGATCACCACCAGCCCATCGGCTACTTCCTCGACGAACAAAAATCGACCGTCATGTTCAATGACGGCCGCTACTGTAACGCTGGGTTTCCACATTGGTTTGATTGCTTGGTAGGGGACGGCTGCTATTTTAGCAAAGCCAGTGCGTTCCTTCCCCCCTTTTCTAAATGCGGATCGAGGAGGATTTATGGGCGAATAATGCTGCGTCAGCGCGCTGCGATACCCAGTGCACGTTGTGCCGCCCGGTTACCAGTCCGCGTGCAGCATATAAAGGCAACTCGCGCTCAACGAATGGCCGCAACGGCAATACCCGCTTGCCTCGTGGCTAGATACCTTACTTCGATTTGGCTTGATTTTTACCCGCGCGCAGGCGGCGAATTTCTTTGGGGTCGATGCTCAACGGGCGATAAATTTCCACGCGATCGTATTGGTTCAACCGATAATCCATTGCGACAATTTTTCCGTATACACCAATTTTATTCTTCGTCAAGTCTATATCCGGCGCTCGTTGCAAAATGCCGGAGCGCGCGATGGCATCGTTCGCGGTGGAACCACGCCGAAGTTGCAGCGCGATGATGATTTCGCGATGGGGTGTTGCGTACACCACTTCAATGTCGAGCTTGTCGTTGCTACTTTGCGGCATGAACTGCGTCGGCACGGCGCACGAACGCTTCCATCAGCGAGCCGGCGATGTGGCTGAACACCGGGCCGATAATTTTCTCCAACCATTTGTTGGTGAATTCGTATTCAAGCACCAGTTCGACTTTGCAGGCATGCGCGCCGAGCGCGTGAAAATTCCAGTGTCCGTGCAGTTGCTTGAACGGGCCATCTACTAATTTCACGTCCATGCGGCTGGGAAAAGTTTTTTCGTTGCGGGTCGTAAAGCTTTGCTTGATGCCATGAAAGTTAATCATGATCGCCGCTTGTGTGATCAAGTCATCCTTGATCTTGATCGTGGTTGCGCCGCACCACGGCAAAAATTGCGGATAGTTCTCGACGTCGTCAACCAAGCGAAATAATTCTTCGGCGGAGTGAGGGACCAGCACGGATTGATCGACGCGATGCATGAAGCGATTTTAGCGTAACAGCGAATGGTAAAATATACCTCTTACACGCAACATCTCCCAGCATGAGCATCGCTCAAAACAAAAAAGCCTTTTACGACTACTTTATCGAAGAGCGCCACGAAGCCGGCCTGGTGCTGCAAGGTTGGGAAGTAAAGGCAATTCGCGCGGCGCGAGTGCAACTCAAAGAAGCTTACGTGGTCGTGATGGGCGGCGGCTTGTGTTTGATCGGTTCGCATATCAGCGCGCTGCCAACGGCGTCGACGCATGTGAATCCCGATCCGGTGCGCACGCGAAAGTTGCTGATGCATCGCGAAGAGATTCACAAACTCATCGGCAAAGTCGAACGCGCCGGTTACACATTGGTGCCGCTCGATTTACATTACACGCGTGGGCGCATCAAGCTCGAGATCGGACTCGCAAAAGGCAAGAAGCAACACGATAAACGCGCGACCGAGAAAGATCGCGAATGGCAGCGCGAGAAGCAACAACTTCTAAAGGCGCGCAGAAGCGATCAGTAAACATTCTTGCAAAAAAACTCAGTCGACTATACTGCGATCAGGTACAGGCCGAGTGCCGCTGTTAGAAAATATAGGCTTAACGTTCGAGTAGGAGATATCTTATGTTTCGTAAGTTCTCGCTTTTATTCGCAATTGCCATCCTAACTTTTAGTGCATTCACCTGGGCTGACCTGTACGGTTACGTCGATGAAATGGGCCGCGCCCATCTGAGCACCGCCGCAATCGACGAGCGCTACAAATTATTTAAACGCTCCGCCGCGGTCGTCGAAAATAAGAAGAAGAAAGTCGCGGCTGTCGAGCCGAAAATGCCGAAGGTATCACACCGAACCTACAAGCTATACAACAAACACATTGTAAAAGTGGCGAAGAGATTTGCGATCGATCCGGCGCTCTTACACGCAGTGATACTTGCCGAATCGCGCTACAACCCCGGCGCAATTTCGCCAAGCGGCGCAATTGGTTTGATGCAATTAATGCCTGATACGGCTGCGCGCTACAACGTCTCCGACGCACTGGATCCCTCGGAAAACATTCGCGGTGGCGCGCAGTATTTGCGCGACTTGCTAAAGTTGTTCGATGGCGATTTGGAGCTGGCCATCGCGGCATTTAACGCCGGTGAAGGCGCCGTGATCAGAAATGGTCGAAAGATTCCGCCGTATCGCGAGACCGTCGCTTACGTGCCGAAGGTGATGTCTTTTTATCGGAAGTATCAGCAGCGCATTTAGTACGTCTTGAGCACGGCCAACAGGCGCAGCCCAATGGAATGACAAGACTTAACCCGGCGGCAATTCAGTAAAACAAATCGATTAATCTTGCTCCGCAATCTGCTCGCGAATAGTCTTCGTGATATCCAACTCGCCAATCTTCGCTTTACCTTTTTGAACGTTGCTCGCAATCTTCTTCGCGTCTTTTTCCGGCAACACATCTTGGATCGCGTTGAGGTATTTCCACACCGGTTCCGGCGTTTCGATATTCGGCTTCGGCACAAATTTAGAGCGTTTCACTAACTGCATTTTGTGAACGTAGCGCGGGCAGTTGGAAAAGATTTCCCGCAGCGCGATGCGAACGATCATGACTGCGCCGGGGTACTGGCTCATCAGCGGATCGTTGTCTTGGATCGACG
>JAYURJ010000241.1:0-8495 GCA_043756275.1 Betaproteobacteria bacterium
TCTGGATGCCAGCGGCCTTCAGCACATGAGTAAAGGCAACACTGGTGAATTGGCTCCCCTGGTCGGTATTCATGATCTCGGGCCGACCATAACGTGCGCTAAATTTTGCTGGGGGATAATTATTACAAAGACTAAATTGTTACCGAAATTCTCAACGAACACAAAAGTATGTATCTTTAGCGGAGCTTTACTCAGACTTACTTTCGTCCGCATTATCCCGAGATGATGGCATACGATTAATCAGGCGGACCAATAGGTCCAATGAAGCAGAATGGCTTCTCTCAAGTCGCACCATAGTTCGTTCAAGCCGCAGCATGCTTTCTTCGGCCCGAACCCAACGTGCCGTCAGATCACTGCGGCTCAGACTTAATGCGATTTGGTGTGGCTCGTTGGAAGCGACGCAACCATCCTCCAAGGGCATTAGCCGATACTCGTCCCCATTGGAATTTTGGTAGTTTAAGTTGGTCGCGGCGTCTGCATACCCCCCTTGCTCTTGACGAAATTTCGGCGCAAGTGTTTCACTGCTCATTTCCCCAGCAATTTCATCAACGTCGGAGCGCGTAAATATACGTTTCTCCGCAAGGAATCCCGACAATAACAAACGATCACAGACGGAGTTGATGCGCCTTGGTACGCCACCGCTTACTTCGAAAATAGCTCGGTATGCAGTAGGTTCGAAACGTGGTGAATCTTTCCACCCCGCACATTTCAGCCGATGTTCAACGTAGCCTTGCGTTTCTTCAGCGTCCATTGGGCCAATATGGCATGCCGCGATGACCCTCTGACGAAGCTGTTGCATTTGCGGGCTTTGCAGGATGTGTCGGAATTCCGGCTGACCAATAAGAAAGCTTTGCATTAGCGCGTGTGTCTCAAGCTGAAAGTTTGAGAGCATTCGTAACTCTTCGACCGCGCGGGGAGTGAGGTTCTGGGCTTCGTCGACCACCAGAAGGCAGCGCTTGCCTTGTTTGGCCACAGAAACCATGAAAGCTTCGAGTGACAAAAGCAGGGTCGATTTATCAGTCTGCTTGGTTGGTATTCCGAATGCGGACGCGACCATCCTCAGCGTGTCGTCGGCATCCAATTGTGTGCTCACCAAATTTGCAGCGACGACGTGTTCCGGGTCCAGCTTTCCGAACAAACTCCGCACCAGTGTGGTCTTGCCTGCACCGACTTCGCCAGTGATAACAATGAAGCCCTCGTTCTGGTGCAAACCGTATTCAAGGTAGGCCATTGCACGTCTGTGCTGACGACTACCAAAATAAAATGATGGGTCAGGGTTGAGTTGAAATGGCTTCTTGTTCAGCCCATAAAAAGATTCGTACATGTCCGTTTTATCTGTTAATACCGAAGTGAAACTGCACCGAGAACGGCATTTTCCCGGTATCCGGTGTTCAATGAGTTGTCAAAATGTACCCGCCGCGCGCCGAAGGAGGCATAAGTATTTTGGCCGATGCGGGTTGAGAAAAGCAGATTCAATGTTCGTTGATTTGTGTCCAAACCAGTGACGGAAAGTCCTTCAGTTCGCAATGAAGTTACTACGAGCGACGCCGTTGAGATTGGCGATAGCCGGTAAGCCCAATTCAAATTAACGCCGCGCTGGAGTATGTCGTTGCTCTGTGAAAAACTATCGCTGCCACCACTACTGGGCCCGAGGCCTATCTGAAGTCTTCTGGTAGATGACAGCGTAATTGTATTGTAGACACCCCTGACAGCGACAGATGCTTCATCGTTGCGAACTAGAGAGGGCCGACCGGTTGCAAATCCGCCGCTTGATGCGGGGTTTGCTCCGATGCCGAAATCCTCCAGTCTTTGGCGTACTGCCGCTTCTCGTGCAATTGGATCTGGGATTGACGCAGCCAATAGATCCGCTAATAAGCTTGAAACTGTGCCTAAGGCACCTGCATTTTGTTGGCCTGTGGGAGGCAATACATCTTTGGTGCTACTGAAATTCCAGACACTAAGCGCAGTGCGGTGTTTGAAACTAAAGCTGTGGCTATTACCGAAGAAACGCTTTTCTCTTACAGCCGCAAACTGTGTACGTTCTCCAGGGGACCATTCGATTCCAACACCGGACGTGCTTGCATGATCATTATTTTGCACGCCCGAGAAATTGGTAGCCTCACTGCCTCCTACCACTGAAACGTGTAGCCGAGCGTTGATCTCATAGTTCAGTGTGCCCCGAATGCGCTCATCGTAAGATTTGCCAACAACGTCATTTCGAAAGCGCAACGCACTGCCATCAACTGACCAGCCAAAACCAGAAATCACCCGCGCATTTTTAATGAATCCAATCCACTGCCGTCCTCTTGTGTTTGGCATTGAAGCGTCGTTGGCACGAATATCAGCTTCTATGAGTCGAATTTGATATTTGGCGATATCAGAAAATTTTCCGCGAACATATGGGGAGATTTGGTTAGTCGTCGTTTCAACCCTGTTACCGTTCGGGCCACTGACATTGGGCGCACCAGAAATGTTAAAGGCGGATCGATTTTGTTGAGTGATGTTTACGCTAGCATCGAAAAACAACCAATTGTCAATTGTCTCCAGCGTCGCGAACGACGTCAAAAGTCGCTGTGTATTGTTGAGCCGTGAGTTACTACTGTATCGAAAATCATTCAAACGAAAATCCAAATAGACTCTCGATCTGACTCCCGCCTTCTCGATACGGATGCCCGGTGTCGATTCAGTCACCCAGCTTCTTTCAGCAAGCGCTGCGGGCATCAGCGCGGCATTGTTGGTATAAGTCTCAGACACACTTAGCTGAGGGGTTATACGCCAACTGGTGACAGGCACTACGTTTTGCGCGGCCGGGGTATCCGGTGATAGTTCTTGCGCGTTACTGAGTGTAGGTACTAAGTTGCTCCCCAACACGGAAACAATCGATACAATTTTTAATGGTGCTCTCCACCAATGCGCTCCATCATTGGCGACGAACCAATAATTTTCTCGCGGTGCACTCGTCCGCTTCGACTTGAGTAAAAAATCGCGGATTGAAAATATCTTCATCGCCACGCTAGTCGTATCCGTATCCGTACCCGTATCCATACCCACCCTGTGCGACAGTCCGAGCCTGATTGAGCAAAATCACTTTCACGGGACACGCCTCAATCGTGGCCAAAGCGCGCTTGACATCGCTTTGCAGCGTCGATTCCGCGCGCACCACAAACAGGATTTGACCCATATGTGTGGCCAAAACACGCGCCTCTGTCGTGACAAGCAATGGGGGTGAGTCGAATATGATAATTCGATCCGAATAGCGGTTTGCAATTTCATGGAGCAAATTGACCATCGCATCACTTGCCAACAATTCAGTTGCGTGCACGTTCTGTGCTCCGCTCGGGAGGACAGTCAATTTTTCAACGTTTGTCCTTATCAACGCTCGCCCCAAATCGAACCGTTTGTTCTCAAGCGCATCAAGTAGCCCTTTGCCTGCGGGCAATCCCAATATTCGCGGTAGCGACGGACGAGCCACGTCTGCGTCTACTAGCAAAACTGTCTGATCTAACTCCGTCGCAATGCTCATCGCCAAATTGACGGCTGCGAAAGTTTTGCCCTCCCCGGGCACCGCACTCGTCACCATAATCAAATTGCCGCCCCTTATCGGCGACCCCCTTTTTCCGGATGCGTTGGCGATTAGCGGACGTTTAACGATTCGAAACTCATCGGCGATGCGGGAGCGTGGCACATCCGGTGTTACGAAGCCGTCTTTCGCTAGTTTCGTAAGATCCAATTCGAAATAAGTCGCATTCGAGCTCGGCGTCTTTACTTGTGCGTATGTTCCAGACAGTCCCACCGCTGCATGCTCTGCGGCACGGGGCGCAGCCAGTGATACCGAAGTGTCTTCGTTGCGGCGCGGTTGCCCGAGAGCCGCGCTCTGCTCAGTTTCAGCTGGGGCGTCAAAGCCAGCACGACGCAGTTCTTCGAGACGTTTTGCTGCTTTTTCAATAACACTCATCGACAATTCCTACACACTTCGCGCTGCCATTAGTGTGAGTGTCAGGAATCCAGCTATATACGCGCCTATTAGTGCGCCGACCCCACAGAGATATCGAAAGACACCTCGTCTGCTTTCACGTTTTTTGGGCTCGCTAACCACCATTGAAATGGTGCCTGCAATGGGGAGTCCCGTGATTTCGGCCAGAGATCTCCCATCGTAAAACGCCGGACGAATTTTCTCTAGGAGGAACGTGATTGCCAATCCGGCTGCCAATGCGAGTAATAGCGTCAGCGGAAAAAGCAGACGCCGATTGGGGGAGATGGGAATTGGGGAAACACGTGGCGGATCCACAAGCCGAAAATCTGCAACGCCGGAGACTGACTGCATGTCACCAGACATGCTCACCGATTCACGGCGTGAGATTAGATTCTCGTAATTTCTTTTGTTCACATCGTAATCGCGATTGAGTTGAATAAATTCAGTCTCTAATTGCGGCATGCGTGTTGCTGAGGCCTTGAGTTCGTTATAGCGAGCAGCATATTCGCCCGCGCGCGTACGCAACGATGCCACTGCTGCCTCGGACTGTGCGAGCGAAACTTTCAATTGCTCTGAAGCAAGCGGGCCGCTACCGGTCGTTTGAACCGGGGGTACACGATCATTTTTGCGCGCAAGGAGCAATTGTCGCTTTTGCTCTTCCAGCTCCTTGATTGCACGCTGCGTGCCCACAACATCTGGGTGACTTTCTGTGTATTTTAGAAGCATTATGTCAAGACTGCGCTTCAAAGAATCCATTCTCGTGTCAACCTCGGAAATCGTCGGCCCTGCTGCTACCATACCGGATGACGTACTGGTCTCTTCACTTGCCAAACCACGCTTGTAGGCGTCACGCGAATTTTCGGCCTCACGCAATAAAAGCTGAGCCTGATTCAATTGTGCGGTCGCCTCTGACATTCGCGCAAAAAATCCAGTCCCCTCACCCGGTGTAATACCCAAATTTCGAAGCTTGAAATCTTTCAAACGACTCTCTGCGTCTTGAAGTTTTTTTTCGTAAATCGCGATTTGTTCGTCGACAAACTTTTTTGCGGCATCTGTATCATTGCTTTTGCTACCCTGCCCGGATTCAATAAACATTGAGGCAAAGCTCTGCACAGCGTGTTTTGCACGTTCAGGCTGTCCATCACGGAAAGTCAAGGTATACAAATCCCTCCCGCTGGCCGAAATCTTGAGTAATTTAGTCGTTCTATCTACCATCTCCTCGTACTCAGCTTTGGATTTAGTGCCTGCATCAAGGGCGACCGTTTGTACCAGCTTTTCGACATTCGGCCGACTAATGACCAAGCGGCTTAATGCAGCGATTCGATCAGCGTCATTTGCCTGTACAGTAATGTCTCTCATAAGCGGTTTCAGAATCGACGCCGTATTGACGTAGATCCGGGCAGAAGCCTCATACTTATCCGGTGTCAATAAGACCACTACGGTGCTGATGGAACCAACTACCCAAGCCGTTGCCAGTCCGAGCCAACGGTAACGCCACATTCCCCGAAGCGTAATTATCGACTGGCGAAGAATTTCATCCATTTCAGTTCCATTTAAAGCCGTAAAGGGACACCGACCGCAAAATCAGCGCTGGCAGCAGCGGGAATTTGACGTTTAGAACCAGCTTTGCGGAATGATCAATACATCGCCCGGTTTCATCTCGACATTTGCGGAAACGTCGCCACGTTTGATGAGGTCTTTGATTCGGACGCGATACTGTTTGTTCCCGTCACCAGTACGAAGCAGGGTCGCGCCGTTGCCGTCGGCAAAATCAGTAATACCCCCAACGGCGATCATTACGTCAAGCAGGGTCATTTTTTGTTTGTAAGAAAGCACTTGTGGACGTGTCGCTTCTCCAACAACGCGAATTTGCTCACTATAGGGGCCAACAAAAGTGGTGACCACAACCGTCACCACAGGGTCTCGGATAACTTTCGAAAGCGCCTTTTCAATATCACGCGCCAGAGTTGTCGCATCTTTTCCCAAGGCGGGTAGATCCTCGACGAGAGGAGCGGCAATTCTCCCATCCGGTCGCACCGGAACAACCATCGATAATTCAGGGTTTCGCCAGACAACGATGCTTACCGTATCGCCCGGTCCTATGACGTACTTATAATCTGGTGAGGCAGCCAATGCAGGTGCTGGTGGAATTGAACTACATCCCCCTAGGATCGCGATTATTAGAGCCGCAAAGACGGCAGCAATCGTGCGGTTTGATAGACGTATTTGCATATTTCCTCCCTGTTGGATCGGTCCGACAACATTTCCTGCTACGCCGTGCTGATATTTAATGGAGTCAATACCGCGAAAAATGCTGGCGCTGCCATATGTTACTATCTTTTCAATGCCTTATTGCTCGTTTCTTACGCAACTTAGCGGCTATTCGCAGGACGTATTGCGCCATTAATCCCAACAGAAAATAAGCTAATTTATCCGGATTAGCTAAAAACCACGCTTCGCCTTTGCCTTCATCGATTCCATCGTATGCGGTGGAACTTCTGGCCCAAATACCACCGCGTCCGCCCCAATCAAGTCAACCAGCGCTAATTAAGGCTTTCAAATGACGAACACAATTCTCGTTACCGGCGGTGCCGGCTACATCGGATCGCATACCCTCGTCGAACTTCTGTTGGCCGGGTGCGAAATTGTGGTGGTGGACAACCTCAGCAACAGCAAACAGGAAGCGTTGCGGCGAGTGGAGCGCATCAGCGGTAAAACGGTGACGTTCTACCAGATTGATGTCAGGGATCGTGAAGGATTGCAGCGGATTTTTCGGGCGCATGAAATTGCTGCTGTCATTCACTTTGCCGGTCTCAAGGCTGTCGGCGAGTCAGTGATAAAGCCGCTTGAATACTATGACAACAACGTTGCCGGCAGCCTGATTTTGTTCGAAGTGATGGCCGCTGCGGGTGTCAAGGCACTAGTGTTTAGCTCGTCTGCAACGGTCTACGGGGACCCTCAGTCTGTACCAATACGCGAAGATTTTCCGCTTTCCGCGACCAATCCATATGGCCGCAGCAAACTGATGATCGAGGAAATGCTGCGTGATCTATACCACGCCGATAATAGTTGGCGCATTGCACTATTGCGCTATTTCAATCCTGTAGGTGCTCACATGAGTGGCCTTATCGGTGAAGATCCGAATGGTCACCCAAATAATCTGATGCCAATTGTTGCCCGTGTCGCCATTGGCAAACTGGCTTTGCTCGCGGTTTATGGCAAGGATTATCCAACCCCCGACGGCACCGGCGTGCGTGATTACATTCACGTCGTCGATCTGGCCCTGGGTCACCTCAAGGCTCTCGATGCGTTGACGGCCAACGGCGGATTGATGACTGTTAACTTGGGCACCGGCAATGGCTATTCAGTGCTTGATGTGATTCGCGCCTTTGAAGCGGCAAGCGGTCGGTCGGTGGCCTATAAATTTGCGGCGCGTCGTGATGGCGACATCGCTGAGTGCTTTGCCGACCCTGCGCTAGCCGCGAAATTGATCGGTTGGCAGGCTAAGCGCGGGCTTAGTGAAATGTGTGCCGACGCGTGGCGTTGGCAGAGCGGTAACCCGGAAGGTTACGGCGCATAGCAGCGTCAAGATAGAACCAAGGCATCAAAATTATTTGACCCTAGATGTTCGCAGCGCCCCCTTAGCGACCGGGCCTTCGCCCCTGCTTTGTTATAATTCATTGCTGATTTCGTAGTCGTCAACGGCCAAACAACGCCTTGGCAAGATTTCCCTCACCCACCTTTTTGCAGGAATTCCCATGGCCAAAATCAAAGTCAAAAATCCCATCGTTGAAATGGATGGCGACGAGATGACCCGGATCATCTGGCAGATGATTCGCGAAAAACTCATCCTGCCGTATCTCGATGTTGATCTCAAATACTTCGATCTGGGGATGGAGCACCGCGATGCGACCGACGACAAAGTGACAGTGGAATCTGCCATGGCGACCAAGCAATATGGTGTCGCCGTGAAATGCGCCACCATCACGCCCGATGAAGCGCGCGTCAAGGAATTCAATCTGAAGCAGATGTGGAAGAGCCCAAACGGCACGATCCGCAATATTCTCGACGGCACGATTTTCCGTGAGCCGATCATCTGCAAAAACGTGCCGCGTCTGGTGAGTCATTGGGACAAGCCGGTAGTAGTGGCCCGTCACGGTTTTGGCGACCAGTACCGCGCCACTGATTTTCAGTTCCCCGGCGCTGGCACGCTGACAATGACGTTTAAGCCGACTGACGGCGGCGCACCAATTGAACGCGAAGTATTCAAGTCACCCGGTGCCGGCATTGCGCTGGCAATGTACAACCTTGACGATTCCATCCGCGATTTCGCGCGTGCTTCACTGAATTACGGCGTGACCCGCGAATGGCCGGTGTATCTGTCGACCAAGAACACCATCCTGAAATACTATGACGGTCGTTTCAAGGACCTGTTTCAGGAAATTTTTGAAACCGAATTTGCCGCCAAGTTCAAAGAAATTGGCATCGTTTATGAACACCGTTTGATTGATGACATGGTTGC
>JAYURJ010000242.1:0-27213 GCA_043756275.1 Betaproteobacteria bacterium
AGTCCGCGCCGAAATGGCACCTGCAGCGCCACAGTTTGCACACACCATGTTTGGTATGCAGATGACCGGCGGTTCGTCCTCGGTATTGAATTCGTGGACGCAATTGCGCACGGTTGGGGCGACCGCCCGCGCGATGCTGATTTCGGCAGCGGCAAGTAAATGGAAAGTCAGCGCAGCAAATTGCCGCACCGACAACGGTGTCGTGATTGGCCCAGCCGGACAGAAAGAGAGCTACGGCACGCTGGCCGACGCGGCAAATGCATTGACGGTACCGAGCGGCATCAAACTTAAAGACGCGAAAGATTTCAGGATTATCGGCAAACCCACAAGGCGGATTGACGCACCCGCCAAGACCGATGGCAGTGCGAAATTTGGGCTTGATGTCACCGCAAAAATGATTCCGAATCTGCACACGGCGGTCGTACTGCACCCGCCTATTTTTGGTGCCAGGGTGAAGCGCTTTGATGCCTCCAAAGTCCAAGGCTTGCCCGGTGTCACCCACGTGATCCAGACCGCCAATGGGGTTGCCGTGGTTGCCAAATCATTTTGGGCCGCTAAAACCGCACGTGACTTGCTGGTGGTGGAATGGGATTTGGTGCCAGGCTCAAAAGCGAATACGGCGGAGCTGAAAAAAGCGTATCGCGATCTCGCCCAAAAACCCGGCATCGTCGCCAGAGCGGGCAGTATCGACGCGCTGAAGACGGCTGCCAAGACAGTATCGGCCGAATATGAAGTGCCGTTTCTTGCACACGCGGCGATGGAGCCATTGAATTGCACCGTCAGCGTTAAAGCGGATAGTTGCGAAATATGGGTCGGTTCGCAGTTTCAGACTGTCGACCAGGCTGCAGCGGCAAAGGTCGCTGGATTGAAACCTGAGCAGGTCAAGTTGAACACCATGATTGCCGGTGGCGGCTTTGGGCGTCGCGCCACTCCCACATCAGATTACGTGATCGAGGCGGTGGAAATTGCCCGCGAAGCGAAAGTGCCGGTCAAAACGGTGTGGACCCGCGAAGACGACATGAAGGGCGGCTTTTACCGTCCGATGTATGTGCATCGCGTCAACGCTGGCGTGGACACGGCGGGCAAAATCGTCGGCTGGGATCACACCGTGGTCGGCCAATCAATCATGAGCGGCACCGCATTCGAGCCGATGATGGTCAAGAACGGTATCGACGCGACCAGCGTTGAAGGCGTGGTCGATACGCCATACGATATTGCCAGCATGCAGGCCAGCCTGCACACCACCCAGACAGGCGTACCGGGGCTGTGGTGGCGTTCGGTCGGCCACACGCATACGGCATTCGTGATGGAAACGATGATGGATGATCTTGCCAAGGCTGCGGGCAAAGATCCGGTTGCGTTTCGACGCGACCACCTCGCCAAGCATCCGCGGGTGGCCAATGTGCTAACGATGGCCGCTGACCGAGCGGGCTGGGGCAAGCCGCTGCCAAACGGTGTGGCGCGCGGTATCGCGGTCCATGAAAGTTTTGGCACGGTTTGCGCGCAAGTGGCCGAGGTCTCGATTGAAAAGGGGCAAATCAAGGTGCATCGTGTAGTCGCGGCAATCGATTGTGGGCTGGCCGTGAATCCGCTGACGATTTCAGCGCAGGTTGAAAGTGCGATCACGTTTGGTCTGTCGGCCGCACTTTATGGACAGGTGACGCTGAAGGACGGGGTGGTCGAGCAGAGTAATTTTCATGACTACCAAGTGCTGCGCATCGCCGATATGCCGAAAGTTGACGTGCACATCATGCCGGGCGGCACGACCCCAACTGGCGTTGGTGAACCCGGTACGCCGCCGATTGCGCCAGCGGTATCGAATGCCATATTCGCATTGACTGGCAAGCGTTTGCGGGAACTGCCGTTCAAAGTTTGAAACATATTGCGCGCCGATTCACCCACTGGGAACTTGTGCCAGTGCGTCACAACTAAACACGGATGAAATCAAAATCATTTTTTGCTTCGCGCTTTTTTCACCTGATCGCCATATTGATACTGGCTTTCGCCGGTGGCTGCGCCTACCTTGAAACCAAACAGGGCGACTGGATATTCAATCCAGTGCAGGGCGAATGGCGCGGCTATCGCGGTGCGCCTGACGGTGTTGAGGAAGTATGGATTCCGGTTGGGAAGCAGGGCGAAAAACTCCATGCATGGTGGTCGCCTCATCCGGACAAAGACGCGCCAGTGTTGCTTTATCTGCACGGTGCACGCTGGAATCTTACCGGCAGCGTGACGCGTATTCCACGCTGGAGTCGCATGGGTTTTTCGGTGCTGGCGATTGATTACCGCAGTTTTGGAAAAAGCACTTTTGCCGATGGCAGCTCGCCCACCGAACAATCGGCCAACGCGGATGCGGAAGCGGCGTGGGCGTATCTGGTCTCGCGCAACCCGACCGCGAAAAAATTTATCTTCGGCCATTCGCTCGGCAGTTCTATGGCCACACATCTGGCGCTACAAGATAAAGGTGCGAGCGGCCTGATTCTCGAAGGCGCGTTTACCTCCGTGCCAGACATGATCCGACAAACCAAGTGGGGCTTTTTACCGGTTGGCTTTTTGGTCACGCAACGATTCGACATTCTTGATCGCATTGATGACGTAACCATTCCCATCCTGTTTGTGCATGGCACTGATGACAATATCGTGCCCTTCGGCATGAGTGAGCGCCTCTACGCCGCCGCCAAGGCACCCAAGCGCCTGCTGCGCGCCGAGGGAGGCTCACATCACAACCTGACGGCCAACTTCTTTGATGATTACCAACGGGCTTTGTCGGAACACTTCGGACTCAATTTCAACGCGAAGCTCGACTCACGCACTCCGGGCGCGGGGTTGGAAGCAGCGGTAAAAACAGACGCTGCAATCCGATAACGTCGCTGTCATTGACGCATGCAATCACTCGATCTTGAAGTCCTCGAACACGCCCGCGAATGGATAGATGCCCGTCGCCGGGTGTGGCTGGTCACCGTCACGCAGACCTTCGGCGCCAGCCCGCGTCCGCCGGGCTCACTCATGGCGATGCGCGACGATGGCATCGTGATTGGCTCCGTGTCAGGCGGCTGTATCGAAGATGATCTGGTGGCGCGTCGCAATGAATTTTCCGGCGCGATGCCAATTCTGGAACGCTACGGCATTACCTCGGAGGATGCCCGCAGATTTGGGTTGCCCTGCGGCGGTGAACTGGAAGTCGTGATTGAATCCGCACTCGATGCTGCGCGCCTGAATGCGCTATTTTTGAAGATCGCGGCGGGCGAAGTATTTGCGCGCTCGCTTAATCTAAAGACCGGCGAATGGCAATTTTCGCCAGCCTCTAACGCCGACGTTACCGGTCGAACCGATCAGCAATTTGTCTGTATTCACGGCCCGCGCTGGCGTTTGCTGATTATCGGTGCTTCCGAAATCGCGCGCTATCTTGCCGAAGTCGCCGCGACGCTGGATTTTCAAGTTTCTGTCTGCGACCCGCGTGAGGAATATCGCAGCGTCTGGCGCGTGCCGGGCTGCGTTTTCCTCGATGGCATGCCGGACGAAGCCGTGCTGGCATTCAACGCCGATGCGCATACGGTTATCGTCGCGGTCTCGCATGATCCCAAGCTCGATGATATGGCGCTAATGGAGGCGCTCAAGACGCGGGCTTTCTACGTTGGCGCAGTGGGATCGAGCAAAACGTCGGAAGAGCGTCGCAAACGACTGTTGGAATTTGCTGTGAGCGCGGCACAGGTGGCAAAACTTCACGGGCCGGTCGGGTTGAACATCGGCAGCCGCACGCCGCCCGAAATTGCCATCGCCATCCTTGCTGAATTGGTCGCTGCACGCAATGGGCTGGTGCTCGCGCCAGTGCGCGCGATGCCACATTTGGTTGAGTCTTCCGCAGCGTAACGCGTGATCACCGGCATTCTGCTCGCGGCGGGTGCCGCAACGCGTTTCGGCTCCCAAAAATTGCTCGCCAGACTGCCCGATGGCCGCCGAATAATTGAAGCGTCAGCCATGAATCTGCTCACTGCCTGTGCGGGAAATGTCGTTGCTGTGTCGCGTCAAGATGATGAGTTGATAGAAGTTCTGAAAAGCACCGGTTGCCGAATTGTGATCAACGAGCACGCCGACGAAGGCATGGCAACAAGTATTGCCGCCGGTGTTACCGCGAGCGCTGATGCAACCGGCTGGCTGATCGCACTTGGAGATATGCCATGGATTCGGTTTGATACGGTGGCCACACTTGTTGATGCGCTGCGTGAAAGCAGTGGCACAAAAATTGTCGTTCCCGTATTCGGTGGTCAGCGCGGCCATCCGGTGGGTTTCACGGGCAATTATCGAGCGCGGCTAGAGTCACTGAGCGGCGACAGCGGTGCGCGCGACATACTCAAGTCAGACGCAATTTTCGTCGAGGAAATCAGCGTTGATGATGAAGGGATTATTGAGGATGTTGATACGCCAGCGGATTTGGAACGTTAGTACAGTCTGGTTGTGTTACCCGTATCACCCACTCGGCAATGTATCCAGATCCGCCATCCCTGAAAATGCCTTGCCGCCCGCATCGACGTGCTCGCTGAAGCGCATCAGCTCTACAACGGAAAATGCTTTGAGAAATGAAGCGGCATCCGCTGGACGCTCAGCGGGATTGATCGCCAGCAGCATATCGAGAATCGGTTGCAGGATGCGCAGGTTGCGTGGCAAGGCGGGACGTGGCGAGTGCAGATGCTGCATCAAAATGCTTTCCATGCGATCACCGACGAATAGTCGCTCCTGCGTGAGCATTTCATAAAACACTGCGCCGAGGCTGTATAGATCGCTGCGCGCATCCAGCGGCATGGAGTTGATTTGTTCCGGGCTCATGTAATGCGGCGTGCCGAGTGTTTCACCATGCAGCGTCAGTGCATTTGCCGCGTCAAGTTCTTTGGCGATGCCGAAATCCACCAACGCGATGGAACCATCCTTGCGTAACATCACGTTGGCCGGCTTGATATCACGGTGAACGATGCCTTGCGCGTGCACGGTGCACAGGCCCTCTGCGATCTGCCGCACGTAGCCGAATGCAGTGGCAATGGAAATACCGCGTTCCATCGCCGACTTCAGATCTCCGCATGGAAAAAACTCCATCGCGATATAGACGTGATTGTCCGTGATGCCGTGATCGAATACCTTGGCAACATTCGGGTGGTCAATGCGCGACAAAAGCGCACGTTCATCGAGAAAGCGCGCCAGAATTTCGGTCTGTTTTCTGCCTTCCTCCACCAACGTCAATACTTTAAGCGCACAACGCAGGCCAGATTTTTTATGGTCCGCCAGATAGACGTGCCCCATACCGCCTTGGCCGAGCGGGCAGATTAGCGCATAACCGGGTATCACCGGCATCGATTCACCAACAGGCTCATCGGCGACGATATGCGGAAGGTCGCCCGTGGCGCGCCGCCGTTCCGTCTCAAGCAGCTTTTTTTGAACGGTTGCGATGAGCGCATCGCGTTTGAACGGTTTCACCAGATAGTCAACCGCGCCTACCCCAAAGGCATCGCGGAGTGATTGACCATCGTCGCGCGATGACATGAAGACGACGGGAATCCAGGGCCGTTGACTGTCGGCGTTCAAGATTGTGGCCAGCTCGAATCCGCTCATCTCCGGCATGTTGATATCGGAGAGAACGAGGTCAGGCGGATGCGTTGCGGCGAGGTCGATGGCATCGCGCGGCGAACTGGTCATCGTGACGGTATATCCGGCTGCCTTCAGGGCATGTCCGGAGAATTCGATAAATATATCTTCGTCGTCTACGATGAGAATGTGAGCCACTTAAAATCCTGTTAACGCAGTGAAGCGCTTGAAATTTCTTCCGGGAACAACAAAGCATACAAACTCTAGTACTGGCGAGGTGTTCAGAGCATTTTAAGGCTGGGATGCCCGTCAAATGGTGATCTGCGCATTGGGGCACTTCTATTGATGCGGCGGCTAAATGTGTTGAATCTCAACCGTGCCACCCCCCTCTCCCTCTGTCCCTCCCCCACGAGAGGGGTGGGACAGAGGGAGAGGGGGGAATTTTCACCATATTTAATCGCCACATCTCTGAAAACCCCGTTCGCACTGAGCTTGTCGAAGTGCAGATGCGCTAATTCATTGATTCAATGTAGCGTGCACAACCCTACGACAAGCTCAGAGCCTGCCCCGGCATGCTTGAAGCCGGGGGCGAACGGGAGTTGGGTTTTTAGAAGTTCCAATATTTATCCCAGTTTCCGATATTTTTCTCCAGCCTCAATTCGCGTTTTCAAAATATTTTGTTCAGGCGGCAGCGGGCAGGTGGTGAATTCAGAAAACGCACACGGCGGGTTGTAGGTTTTGTTGAAATCGAGTTGAAACATCTCGTTGGCCTTGGGCTTTTTATCGACGTAGAGAAATCGTGATGGCCGGTAGGTGGTATCGCCGGAGGTGCCATCGCGCATCACAAAGAACATGCCTGCGTCGTCACCGACAACGTCCATTTTGTACTTTTTGCCCTTCAATGTGAATTCGACATAACCAGGGCAGGGTACATCAGAGACTTCATCGATCACGTTGACGATGGACAATTTTTTGCCGGGTGGATAGGCGACGAATTTGGCGTTGACTTTGAACGCGGGGTTCACGTCATACCAAACGCGGCCGGGGAAGTTTTTGCGCACCATCGATTCGTTGTCGGCCAGTCGCAGCACATAGCGGCCATCGCGTTCGATCACGTGCATCGATATGCGGCCAAGCGACACCCAGTCGCGTTTGTCAGCATCAGCTTTCAGCACGCGTTCACCCGTGAAAGGTTTGCCATCGCTGTTCATGCTGACACCCTCATTGAGCTTGAGCGTGACAGATTTCTTGGTGGCATCCACGGTGATGGTGCCGATCATGTCCGGCCCGGTGCCTTTAAGTTCGGGCGGGAAAACGATGTCGTTGTTCGATGCGGTGCCGAAGGTATTCACGCCCGGCTTCATGATGAAGCGCCCGGCAAGGGTGAGCCAGCCGTTGTCACGTCGCAGGCCTTTTTCAACGGTGTCGCGCCATTGATTGATGGTATCGACGTATTCAGGCTCCACTGAATTGGCGACCGGCGCGGTTGTTGCTGCCGACACATAAATGGGCACAAAGAGAGAAGCTGCAATCACTACGGATGAAAATTTCATGATGTAATCCTCGCGGCTAAAACAACCAAAACAACCAAAACAACCAAAGAATAATTATGCCTCGATCATCGAACCAAATGTGGGAGCACCTTTGATGCCGAGAGTTCATTCATGCACTTGAAGTGTCCCAGCGGACAGACGCGTTTAAAACAGGGGCTGCATTCAACGTCTAGCGAAATGACTGTGGCCTTCGGCGACAAAGGCGGGGTGAAGGCAGGGGAGCTGGAGCCGTAAAGGGCCACGACCGGCACGCCCACCGCGCAGGCGATGTGCATCAGGCCGGAATCATTGGTCACCACCCATTCGGCCAGACTCAGCAAATCGATTGCATCATCGAGCTGTGTTTGCCCGCAAAGATTGCGGCAGACACCATCGGGCAACTGTGCCAACTGAATAATGTCGTCGGCGATGGCACGGTCGCCCGGTCCGCCCATCAGCCAGATTTGTTTGCCTTCAGCGGCAAGCGTCTGCGCGAGTTCGGCAAAATGTTTGGCGGGCCAGCGTTTGGCCGGGCCGTATTCAGCGCCCGGACAAAATGCGACGACCGGCTTGCCAAGGTCGAGTTTTAAGTGTGCCACCGTGCTGGCACGATGTTCGTGATCCACCTTTAACGCTGGCAACGGCAGTGGTTTCGCTAGCGGCTGGCCGGCAGGTTGCGCCAGTGAGGCAAATCGCTCGGCCATCGTTGGCAGCGCGTCCTCATTGAGATCCCGGCAATCATTGAGAATCCACCCGCGCTTTTCACCGCGAAAACCGGTGCGCAGCGGGATGTCGGCAAACCACGGAATCAAGGCGGACTTAAACGTGTTGGGCAATAAAAAAACCTGATCAAAGCCATTGCCGACGAGGCTTTTTCCCAGCGCGCGACGGGCTGAGAGCCGCAATGCGCCGTGTCCAAACGGATTTTCGATCACGTGCGTGACTTCCGGCATCCGTTTATATACCGGCATCACCCACTTCGGTGCCAGCACAGTGATGACTGGGGTATCGGAGCGGTCAGCGATGCGCATCAGCATCGGCTGGGAGAGCACGGCGTCGCCAATCCAGGACGGGGCAACGACGAGGATATTGGTCACGCGCTGGCCCGTTGATGGCCAACCATTAATGACCGTGCTTGATCGGGCCGGTCAGTTTGTAAACCGTGCCGCAGTACGGGCATTTGGCCTCTCCCGTTTCTTCAATCGGAATGTAGACGCGTGGATGCGTGTTCCAGAGCTTCATCGACGGCATCGGGCAATGCAACGGCATGTCCCTGGCGGTGACTTCAATGCGCGTGTATTTAAGCTCGGTGCGGGTCTCGGTGCTCATGGGGTATTTCCTACTTTACTGGCGTGAGCCATGCGTAATACTTGGGATTGCGGCCATTGACGATATCGAAGAATGCCGCCTGTATTTTTTCTGTGATCGGGCCGCGCGAACCCTCGCCGATGATTCGACCATCGAGCTCGCGAATCGGCGTGACTTCCGCGGCCGTGCCGGTAAAAAATGCCTCGTCGGCGATGTAGACATCGTCGCGGGTGATTTTGCGCGGCTCAACCGGAATCCCTAAGTCCGCGCAGATAATCTGGATGGATCGCCAGGTGATGCCGTCGAGTGCAGAGGTGAGCTCCGGCGTGCTGATTTTGCCATCGCGCACAATGAACAAATTTTCGCCGGCCCCTTCGGCCACGTAGCCTTCTGTATCGAGCAACAACGCTTCATCGTAGCCGTGGTCGGTTGCTTCATTATTGGCGAGGATCGAATTGGCGTAGGTGGAAGAAACTTTGGCACGGGCCATGGTGACGTTCACATGATGGCGCGCAAATGATGACGTCTTAACGCGAATACCCTTCTTCAGACCATCCTCGCCGAGGTACGCACCCCACGGCCACGCGGCGATGGTGATGTGCACCTTCGCGCCTTTGGGCGAGACCCCCATTTTTTCCGACCCGTAAAACGCGAGTGGACGCAAATAGCAGCTTTCAAGATTGTTGGCGCGCACCACTTCGCGCTGCGCTTCCATGATCTCCTCCTTGCTGTAAGGCATCACCATCTGATAAATTTTTGCCGAATTGAACAGCCGCTGGGTGTGCTCTTTCAGTCGGAAAATAGCCGTGCCGAGTCCGGACGATGCTTCGGTTTTGTAGGCGCGGACACCTTCGAAGACGGCGAGGCCGTAATGCAGAGAATGCGTCAGCACGTGGGTGGTGGCATCGCGCCACGGCACGAGCTTGCCGTCGTACCAGATTAAGCCGTCTCGGTCGGACATCGACATCTATTTCTCCAAAAATGGTGGCGGATAACCGATATTTTAACTTATCAACGTGACAGGGCTGTCGGTTGCGCTGTTTACATGGCATCTGTCAGCGATGAGCGCATGCATGCCCAACTGATCGTCAAAGTGAATGTGTCATAATGAAATCGTCCGGTTTTCCCCTGTGTCGGCTTTCTTTTGACTCAAATTCCGGGAAAAATTTACAGAATCAAAAAAGACAATCAAACCGGTATGACAACGAAAAAATTTCTGGATTTTGATACAGCACTTGAACGCGGTTTATCGCCAGAGGAAAAACTCGCGGGCGATATGCTGGTATTTTCCACCGCGTTGATGATGGTTGCCTCGATGTTATGGCTGGCCATTTACTGGAGTTTTGGGCAGCGTTTTTCGACGCTGATACCTTTGATTTTCCTGCTGACATCGCTTTGCACGATCGTGTTTTTCCTGAAAACGCGCAAGCTGCCCATCTTTTGCCTCACTCAACTCACGCTTTTTCTGTTTACACCATTCGTGTTGCAGTGGACGATGGGCAATTTTGTCAATTCCAGCGGTGTCTCGCTGTGGGGATTGCTGGCACCGGTGGCGGCGATTGTGATTTTGGGCACACGTGAATCGGTGCCCTGGTTCGTCGCGTACATATTCATGACCGCCATGTCAGGCATGTTCGACTATGTTTTGCCGCTGGATACCCAGCAGCTCGACATGCGCACCGTGGCGGTGTTTTTCGTGCTCAATTTTGTGTCCATTTCGGCGATGGTGTATGTGCTGCTCTGGTATTTTTCGCGCGAAAAAGCCAAGCTCGTGGAAGCTGTCGATGCACAGAGTCAGGCGGTTTCGCTGGAAAAAGAACTTTCCGACCGCCTGTTGTTGAATATCCTGCCAGAGGCAATCGCGGTGCGCCTCAAGCGTCAGGAAACCAATATCGCCGATGGCCACGCAGACGTGACGGTCATGTTTGCCGACATCGTCAATTTCACCCACATGTCCGAAGAAATGTCGCCGAATGAAACGGTCAATTTATTGAATGATATTTTTTCGGAATTCGACCTTATCGCCGAGAAGCACGGCATCGAAAAAATCAAAACCATTGGTGATGCATACATGGCCGCTGGCGGACTCCGCAATGCGAATAGCCAATACGTCGATGCGATGGCCGACATGGTGTTGCAAATGCAGGCATTTGTATCTCGCTACACCGCACCCAACGGCGAAAAAATGAGTTTGCGCATCGGGATGGCAACTGGTGCGGTCGTGGCTGGTGTGATTGGTCGACGCAAATTCAGCTACGACTTGTGGGGCGACACCGTCAACATCGCCGCACGGATGTCCTCCGAAGCGCAACCGGGCCTCACACAGGTTGACGCTGTCACCTATCGCCGCTTGCACAACCGCTATGAATTCGAAGAGATGCGGCAAATTCACGTCAAGGGCAAGGGACAGATGCAAGTCTACAATCTGCTCGGCCAACGGGCGACCGAGCATGAGCAGAACGTCGTCAGTATCACGCTCACTGGCAATCAATCTGGTCGCGTGTAGCAAGCAGTCATCCCAACCGCGTCAGACGCATCGCGGAAAAAATTGGCGACATTGACGAGCGGGGTTGAAGGGGGCGCGGTGTGAGCATTGTCGAAAAGAGCACAGACCAGAACGAGCGCAACACCCGACATCCCGGCATCGCGCTGGTGCTGCAAGGCGGTGGCGCGCGTGCCGCGTATCAGGTGGGCGTGCTCAAGGCGGTGTCAGAAATCCTCGGTCATCCTGCTGAAAACCCCTTTCCCGTCATTACCGGCACCTCTGCCGGCGCAATCAACGCGGCCGTATTGGCCGTCAACGCCGACAACTTTGCGCGCGGTGTGGAAACCCTCTTGCACGTTTGGGAGAATTTTTCGCCCGATCAGGTTTATCGCACCGATTTCGTGGGCGTGGCGAGGAACAGCATCAAATGGATGTCGGCATTTTTGTTCGGTGCCGTATCCAAGAATCACAAGGTATCGTTATTCGATAATTCACCCCTTGCCGACTTGATCGAACGCCACGTGCCGTTCGGCAATATCGCCAAACATATTGAAGCCGGGGTGTTGCGTGCGGTATCGGTGACCGCATCGGGCTATGCGACGGGGCAAAATTGTGCATTTTTTCAAGCTGCAACCGATATTCAAGGCTGGCGGCGCTCGCAACGCATTGGCATCCGCGTGAGTCAATTGCGGGTTGAACATTTGATGGCATCTTCAGCCATTCCGTTCGCGTTTCCTGCCACCAAAATCAACCGCGAATTTTTCGGTGATGGTTCCATCCGTCAGATGGCACCCGTCAGCCCGGCGTTGCATCTGGGCGCGACGCGGGTGTTTGTGATCGGCACCGCAAAATTGGTCAAGGATATGCCTGAGCGGATCAGAAGTGAGCTCTATCCGTCGCTTGCGCAAATTGCCGGCCACGCGATGTCATCGATTTTCCTCGACACGCTGGCTGTCGATATTGAATTGCTGCAACGGATTAACTCGACGTTGACGGTGGTTGATCCGGACCGACTCAAAAAATCCGGCATGAATTTGAACCACGTCGATGTCTGTGTCGCGTGCCCAAACGAACCACTCGAAACGCAGGCGTTCAAGCATGTAGGCGATCTGCCGTGGACAACACGATTTTTGATGCGCTCCATCGGTGCCATGCGGCGCGGCGGCGCAACACTGGCAAGCTACATGTTGTTTGACCATCGCTATTGCAAGGCGCTCATCAGCATGGGGTACGCGGACACTATGAAGCGGCGCGATGAAATTGCAATCTTTTTTGACGCCACCGCCTGCCCGCTGCCGACTGTGATCCCATACCACACGTTCGATCCCGGCAGAACGCTGACGATGGATGCCGTCAACCCATGAACATGGCCGTTGCAAAGCCAGCACCACAGCAACGTAGCGCGTACAAACATTTTCTCCCCATCGCCACACGCTGGATGGATAACGATGTTTATGGCCACGTCAACAACGTTATCTACTATTCCTATTTCGATACGGTCGTCAACGAATACCTGATTTCACAAGGCGCACTCGATATCGCCAAGAGCACGGTGATCGGGTTGGTGGTGGAAACCGGTTGCAGCTTCTTCGCCTCGATCGCGTTCCCGGAAAAAATCGATGCGGGTCTGCGCGTGACGAAGATCGGCAATTCAAGCGCGCGATATGAAGTGGCGTTGTTTCGCGAAGGTGGTGACGTAGCAGTTGCACAGGGTCATTTTGTGCACGTCTACGTGGATCGGGTGACGCTGAAGCCGCAGGCACTGGGGGAGTTGCTGCAAGCGGCGCTGCTAACGATTGAATCTTGAAACGCTAGCACCGGCGCGGTTTTTCAGCCTTTTTGTGCCTGGAAGGCGCGCCAGCGCTAGAGTTTCTTTTCAATTCTCGCTGCGATTGTGCATCATGGCAAAGTCAATCCCGAGCGTGCTTTCACCGCCGAGATGTCGGAAGAGTTTATGTTTCCGCTTGCGTTTACGTCATTTCTGAAATTCGACGCCGATGTCGTCTGTCCCGATCTCGCCTTCACACCACTGATGTCGCTTGAGTTAACCGTGCGCGTGTCATTTACGTCCCCAACGAGGAAGCCGAGTGAGGCTGTGAATGGCGTGGCGACGCCATTCACATTCGTGAGTGTTATTCTGATGCGTTGGTTATCGGGGATGCCAGTGAGTGCAACCACAATGTTGTTGCCCGATACCGAGGGCGTTACTGTTCCCACAGCAGCACCTAGCGCGTTCTCTACTGAAACGTTTCCTGCAGCGGTGACGGCGCCATTAAAGGAGAAAATGACCGCGTGACCCGCTCCGATTTGGCGTGGTTCCACCGTGATCGTGCCGCCAATAGGTTGCGTCGTATCTACTGTGACGTCGAATGCTCCTGAGGCGCCATGGGTTTTGCGCGAAGCGACGCTCACCAATGAAAGTGGTACGGATGCCGAGGGGACAATCGCTTGGGAAGGGGCCGACCAAGCGCTGCTGCCGATTGTCGTGGTGGTGTTCACTGTGCAGGTGTACGAAACACCATTTGTGAGCCCTGTTACCGTGATCGGTGATCCGCCGCCCGTGTTCGTGATGCCGCCGCAATCTGCCGTGTAATTGATCAACGTCCCGGAGCCGAGTGCACCCGACGTGAATGTCACCGTCGCCGAGCCATTTCCAGCCGTCGCCGATATTGTTGTTGGCGCGTCGGGCACGGTGCCGCCCACGGTCGCGGTAACAAACAGTAGTTCGACATTAGTCAGTGCCACGCTGCTGGCGTTGGCGCCAAAGCTGTCTAGTCGAAAAGCGATCTTGTGATTTCCCGGCGGGAGCGTTCCGGCGTCGCCACCAATGAATATTTCTTCAGTTGTCAATGTTGCCGCGGGCACATAGCGCTGATCGATTGTAAGTACCGGCGTGTCGTCGACGTATATGCGCAACAGGCCCTCGGCGGCCGAGACGAATGCCAAGTTGAAGCGAAGGGTGTTGACCGGTTGCGTGGTGGTCGACTGCACCGTGATCCATGCGGGCGTTGGGTTCGCTATTGTTGCCGCAGCAACGCTTCCCTTCGACGCCGATTGAATGCCTGGGCCTGCCTGCAGCGAACCTGCTGTCATTTCAAGGGAATTCAACAATATCGCACCTAGCCCCGCAGCGTAATTGACCGTACCTGTGACGCCATTGACAACTGTATTCACCAGTTCGCCGGGGAGAAAATGCCAGAAGCTGGGTGGGAGAGATCCCTGATAACAGATCCCGTTGCCCATTACGCACTTCGTGCCTTTTGGAAGGATGCTACTCAGGGAAGTCAAGGATTGGCCATTTTCCACGGATAGCGGATAGCCCTTCCCACCGGTGCCGTCGTTGACCGGATCGGCATCTTTATGGGAACTATTACCCACGAATTGTGGGTCTACGGATAGGCCATAAAAGCGGTAAGGTCTGCTGTGGCGACATACAATTCCTATTGCCCCGCAAGGGTCCAAGCCTAAGTTCGGTATGAGTGTTGTGACATCAACGTTATAGGCGTTCCGAAGGAACAACTTCGTCCCATCAAGGCCACGAACGTCGAACACATCGCGTGTATCGACATAGTTGTCTGCCCAGTTAGCTTTCTCGCCGTATCGCGATGCGTCCGACACAGGGTCATATGCATCCAAGAATGTGTTGTGTATCTTGATTTCCGGCTGGTAGTATTTCAGTCCGCTCGTCGCGAATTCGATCAGGTTGGAACCTGCACTATGCGCAATGAGATGAACATGCGAGTAATTCTTTCCCGTTAAAATTGATGCCAAATTACGGCCAAGGTCGATAGCATTGACATAGGCGTCCATCGGCAACCCCAAGGACGAAATGGATACTGGTGCTGCCTTGCTGGCCCAATCAACCACCCAGACATCCCAATTGTTGGCCTGGCATATCCGGGTCAAGGATAGGTCTTGAATTGACGTGGCGTAATTCACGGCCACACCAAGTTTTGTGCAAAATGCCTCTGCCATTTCCTTGACCCAGCCATTGGCGTCGGCATTCCATCCATGCGTGATTACTACAGCCCTACTGGCAGGATTGGGCCAGCTAGCACTATTGCTAACCTGCGTTAGGCCGCTCTGCGCTGCCGGCGTTTGCTCCAGCGGCACCCGAACGTTAAGAAGCGTAGTGGCCATATTGCCGGCCCCGCTAGTATTCGAGCCCGTTACTGAATACTCGTGCGTACCACGCGCCGTCGGTGTCACGGACGCAGTGTTGGCTGGGCCCGGGACAAGCCCAGTAGCGGGTGTCCAAGCATAGGAGGTAGCCGCCGGAATACACGTCGCGGTCAGCGTTGTAGAACTGCCCAAGATGATCGTGCTAGGAGTGGCGGTGAGCGTGCACTGAGGAGTTGGCGTTATCGGAACTGGTGTCTGAAAATATTGGAATGCGCTGGAATTGGAGCAGCCAGTGCTATTGCACGCATAGACGTACCATCGGTATTGCTTGCCAGGGCTCAAGGTGGCAGCAGTTGACGTGCTGCTTGTGTTGATTGTCTTAACAGCACTACCTGCGGCGATGTCGGTAATTCCGCCTATATATAGCGTTGCTCCACTAGAAGCATTCCAGCTCACGGTTACAGTGCTGCCGCTTTGCATGGGTCCCGGGGTACTTGTTGAACCTGGGCTGAGTCCATTCGGTGTAGCGGGTATCGATAATGCCAATCCTGGCGTCTGGAAATACCGCAATGCCGTGAAGGCCGAGCAACCGCTGGTGTTGCAGGCTCGAATGTTCCATCGATACGGCTTGCCTGCCGCGAGCGAGGCGGTGTAACTCGTCGTGGTTGAGGTGGTGTCTACCGCGAAGGTCCCTGCGTTAATGTCGGTAACGCCAAAATCATAGTAGGTTGCCCCGCTGACTGCGCCCCAGCTGAGCGTCACGGTGTTGCTCGATAAAACCGGTCCGGGTGCGGAAGTCGTCCCGGGACTGAGGCCGTTCGGGGCAGTCAGGATCGTTCCTGGCGTCTGAAAGTAAAGCAATGTCGTGAAGCCAGAGCAACCGCTCGTGTTGCAGGCACGTATGTTCCAGCGGTAAGGTTTTCCGCTCGCGAGCGAGGCGGTGTAACTCGTCGTGGTCGAGGTGGTGTCTACCGCGAAGGTACCTGCGTTAATGTCGGTAACGCCAAAATCATAGTAGGTTGCCCCGCTGACTGCGCTCCAACTCAGCGTCACGCTGGTGCCTGATAAAACGGTTCCAGGCGAAGATGTGGTACCGGGACTGAGGCCGGTTGGGGTGGCCGGAATTGCCGGTGCTGCCGCAGGCGTCTGGAAATACCGCAATGCCGTGAAGGCCGAGCAACCGGTGGTGTTGCAGGCTCGAATGTTCCATCGATACGGCTTGCCTGCCGCGAGCGAGGCGGTGTAACTTGTCGTGGTTGAGGTGGTGTCTACCGCGAAGGTGCCTGCGTTAATGTCGGTAACGCCAAAATCATAGTAGGTTGCCCCGCTGACTGCGCTCCAACTCAGCGTTACGCTGCTGCCCGATACAACCGGGCCGGGCGAGGAAGTCGAACCAGGACTGAGCCCGGTTGGCGTGGTAGGCGCCGAATGTGCGACTGATACACCAAAAACAAGGAAGATTGTTAACCAAAAATCAAGGAAGTACTTCTTGCTGGATGCTTTTGCTTGCCTCCCATGCTTGGCATTGCGTGCAAACGCGATTCGTAGTGTGTCGCAATATATATAGGCACTCAATTGGTTCCCCTTGTGTCGCAAATCAAGAACATGCGCAAAACAAAGTCGCCTTTATCTGGGGCGAGCTATTTTTCTTTTTGAAACTAATTCCGCGGAAGTACACAAATCATTGCCAATCCGCCCTAGCAATTGATTGAGAGCTTAGTTGTCTCTCAACGTTACAAGCAATCTTAATGGACGTCAACGAATCGTTTCACGCCGCTAAGAGCATAGCGAGCACAATGGGAAGCTAGCGCAAGTGCGCGCTTTCCGTCAACTACCTGCGCAGGTGGGAAATGAGGTAATTCTTATCATACGCAAATCGCAAGAAAAGCTGACCACTCTTGGGAAACTCTTGCGACGTTGATGTCTTGGCATGCGTCGCATCAGGGGCAATTTTTATGATGCGGAAGTTTGGATTTCAGTATTTCGGTCGAGTTTGTTCGGTTTTCGAGGTATTTCCGCCTGGTAGCCGCGCCAGTGCTTGGTTTTCCCGAGTCCTCATTTTTAGCAGCAACGCTTATCCTCCGCGCTTCATTGATGCCCGATACTTGTCAATCAATTCGCACGCCAGACGAATTGATAGCTTCACACGCCGCTGCTCGCCCACATAGCCCGCTAGCGCCTCTTCTGCGCGTAGCCTGACAGATTCGGCATCAATCAGCCCGTGACGTGCCAATGCAGCGATGTCTTCCTGATCATGTTCAGCAAATCGCGAAATCTTGGATACCGCGAGATCAACCGGTGCAAACAAGCGCACGTCAAGAATCGCCGCATCGATGCCGGGTAGTGACAATGTTCTTGAGTCCTCATTGGCATCTTCGTGTATCAGCGCAAAGGTGTCGTTGTATTGCCGGTCGTAATAGAGCACGCGCGTTGTGCCATCGACGTCAACATACGGCACGTCAAGGTCTGCTGGCAGCAGTACTTTCTTCGATAGCGTCGCATCGATATCCATCGACACCCGCGCTGCGGTATAGAAGTGCTGCGCCGCACCGCCAGCCACGATCATGCGCACTGGCAGCGCGGCTGCGGTTGCGGATGTCTTGATGGTTTTCTGGATGCGCCCGGCAATCTCGGCGAACGCTTTGAGATAGCCATCAGCTACGTCTGGCGCGAGCTTTACTTTTTTTTGGCTCATGCAAGCATCCTCTGTTCGAGCATCGGCAGAAAGCGCGATGGCCGAAGCGGGCTTTTGTTCAGCCACTTTTGGACGTTATCAACGTTGGACATGCCCGGAAAGAGCGCTTCTGCCAATGCAAGCAGTGATGCTCGATCAACGCCGCGAACTCCCGCTAACATCACGGCAACCCCGGCGATAAAAAAACTTGGCCCCGCTTCACGCCACATTGCCAGATCGAGTGAATGCGATGCACAGAGCGTGAGCAGTTTTTCTTCGTCTTCCCGACCAAATTGCTTGGGCACGGTCGTTTTCAGGCGCCGCACCAGCGCGACACGCAAATCCAGCGCACCGGCCAACGCGGAAAGTGTCGCCAGATCGCAATCGCCACGCTGCTTCAGGCGCGAAAGTGTTTCCGGACGAACGCCAGCCCTCTCAGCCCATTCACGGTGTGTGAGTTTTTCGCGGCGCGCCGCAGTGGCCATCGTCGCCAGCATGCTTTCGAGTGGCATATCCATACTTCAACTTTGCATTAAATTGATGTTAAAGTCAATTAAGTGGAATTTATCGAGCTGGCACTTCATTCAAGAAGTGAATTCAATTGAGGTGAACGCAAGTGGCGAACGGGGTTGGGTTTCGATTGATCCGGTCATTAAATAGTGCGAATTTTTGTTCCCTCTCCCTTGGGACAAGGGAACACTTGAAGCGAAGCAGAGGGCTAGGGTGAGGGAGTTTTCCCACAGCACAAACTGTCCCTCATCCCAACCCTTCACCCAAGGGAGAAAGACTTTCGCACTATTTAATGACCGGATCAAGAGAAGTACCCAGTGGGGAACTTCTAAAAACCTCCGTTCGTGCTGAGGTATCCAAGCACCAATGAGCTAAGTCATTGATTCAGCTTCGCCCACTAAGCCCTTCGATACCTCAGGGCGAACGGATTTTAGGCTATTAGAAGTTCCCAGTGCCGTATCTCTAGCACTGGCGCTGCTTTCCAGCCTATTTGTGCCTGAAAGCCGCACCAGTGCTAGAGTTTATAATTTTTACGCCAACAATATCCGCGACTTAAACCGCGCCTGAATCCATTCGCCAATATCCTCAACTTCTTCCATGCACAACGAATGCGGCATGGGATATTCGCGCCACGCGATCTTGTAGCTTAGCGCTTCCATTTTTGTGCGTGACGCAACCGCCAGTGATAGCGGGATGACAGGGTCTTGTGTGCCGTGCACCATCAAAATGGGAATATTGGCGTTGGCGATGGTGGCCTCTGCGGCGAGCGAATCATCGAGCGTGAGGTAGGTGGACAGCGCCATGATGCCACCCAGCGATTCACGGTTGCGCAAACCGGTTTGTAGCGCGATGGCACCGCCTTGCGAAAATCCGGCAAGGATAATTTTGTCTGCCGCAATTCCGCGTCCGATTTCGCGCGCGATCAGTTGGTCGATAAACGCCTGAGATTGCCGCACGCCGGCTTCATCGGGCTTGCGTTGCAATTCGGCCATCGAAATGTCGTACCAGCCGGGCATGGCCTGGCCGTTGTTTATCGTGATGGGCCGCGTCGGTGCCTGCGGGAAGATAAAGCGCAGTGGCAAATCTTCGGGCAGCCCGAGCTCCTTCACGATGGACACAAAATCCCAGCAATCGGCACCCAGGCCATGCATCCAGATGACGGTGCCCTTGGGTTCTGCGCCGGTGACGAGTTCTATGTGTGGAATTAGTGATGTCATGTGGTTGATGGAAGTGAAAAATAAGTAAAAGGCTACCGCCGCGAACGCTGCTTCACGGAAATGGATTTGATGATGACACGGTGTTTGGTGTGCGCTGACAATGGCACTCTCGCGCATGTCAGTGCCGCCAGCATCAGCACGCGCACCTCAGCCGAGAGCAGTTTATCGGGATCAGTTAAACGCAAGTGGCGTACCTGATTGCCGCTGCCGCTAAGCATTTTCCCAGGGTCTGGCACCTTGACGCCTTGCAGGAAACACAACGTCACCCAGCTTGGGAAAACCGCCAACGAGAAAATTGCCTCAGATGCGCGTTCGCTGGGGCCGAAGCCGATTGCGAGCGCATTGTAGTTGTCATAAACCATCTCGATGGCGCAAGGAAGAAGCGCGCGCATTCTGTAAAGTTCCTCACGCGCTCTGGCTGCAACGTCGGGCGCGAACTTGTCGATGAAGCGATCAAGCTGGCGCTGTTGGTCGTCGGTAACCATCGCGACTGGGGCGACTTGGCTCGCCCCTATTTTTTATCAACTTTTGGTGCAGCCGGTGGGGCAAGATCGTCTTCCAGTTGATCCAGTTTTGCCTGCGGTGCCTTACCATCGTAAACACTGCGCAATCGACGTTGCAGATAGGCATCACGGACAAACTGGTATTTGTCGAGTGCCGCGGCATCAAGGGTGGAGCTTGCGCCGAGCAAATTGGCGCGCAGGTCGATAACTTCCAGTCCGAACGCGCTGTTGCGTGAAGGGATGTGGTCTACATAACGGGAATATCCGGCGTAGGCGTCAACGGGGCGACCGGCGGCATCGCGCAAGGTCGACGGCCCCATCAATGGCAGCATCAGGAACGGCCCGCTATTGACACCCCACACACCAAGCGTCTGGCCGAAATCTTCGTTGTGCTTTTCCAGTCCCATCGGCGTGGCGACATCGAACAGGCCCAGCACGCCCAGTGTTGAATTGATCAAAAACCGCCCGGTATCAGACGCGGCATGGCCGCCTTTTCCCTGCAGCAAGTTATTGAGTGCAGTGGCGACATCGCCAATATTGGTGAACAGATTGGTGACACCTGCGCGGAAAAATGTTGGGGTCACAGCCTGATAGCCTTTGGCGACAGGTTTGAACACGGCTTCGTCAACAGCGTCGTTAAACCGGTAGGTCGCACGATTCAGGCCTTCGAGCGGGTCGGCTTTCGATGCCGTCGTTGAAGCACAACCTGACAGCAGCGCAAGGCTGGATACGGCAATGGCAAGCAGGTATTTCGGATGGATGGAATTCATGAGTGAGTAATATCTAGGTTGAAGTTAGTGGACAAAATATGATTAGTGCAGCGTAAAGCGCATCGACAGATCGAGCGCCTGAATGTCTTTGGTCAAGGAACCAACTGAAATACGGTCAACGCCCGTCTCGGCAATTGCCCGTACGGTATGGTGATTGACGCCGCCGGAGGCTTCGAGTTCCGCCCGCCCGCTGGCTAATTTCACGGCTTCCCGTAACTGCGTATTGTTCATGTTATCGAGCAGAATCAATTTTGCGCCACCATCGAGTGCTTCCTGAAGCTGCGCCAGCGTTTCAACTTCAATCTCGATCATCGTGTCGGCTGGCGCCTGATGCTGCACCAGGGCAAATGCCGCCTGCAAGGCGGGTTTGATGCCGCCTGCGGCAATGATGTGGTTTTCCTTAATAAGAATGCCATCGAAAAGGCCGATGCGATGGTTACTCCCGCCGCCGACATGAACGGCATATTTTGAGGCCATGCGAAGCCCTGGCAGAGTTTTTCGCGTATCGAGAATTTTTGCCTTGGTGCCGATGATTGCCGCCACAAATTTCCGGGTTTGCGACGAAATCGCAGACAAGGATTGTAAAAAATTGAGGGCAGTGCGTTCAGCCGACAACATGGCGCGGGCGTTACCGGAAATTTCGCAAAGCTGCGTATTTTCCGCCACCCCCTCGCCATCCTCCACGTGCCAGAAGACTTCGCAATCAGGATCCAGTTCGGTGAAGCAGCGTTCAAACCACGCGCAACCGGCAATCACGCCTGCCTCGCGTGCGATGACCCGTGCGTGCCCGCGCGCCGTTGCGGGAATGAGGGATGCTGTCAGGTCACCGCCGCGAATGTCCTCGGCCAGCGCCCGGGTGACATCGTCGGTGATGATTGCTTCCAGGTCATGCATGTGTCTGAATGGGGCATCCATACTTGAAATTATCCGCTAATAACCCCAATTCTGTAATACGACTGCTAAAACCGCTTTTCCGGGAAAACCAACATGAGAACCGACAAACTCACGACCAAGTTCCAGCAGGCGCTGTCGGACGCGCAAAGCATGGCACTTGGAAATGACAACGGCTATATCGAGCCGCAACATTTACTGCTCGCACTGATCAATCAGGACGACGGTGGCACTGCATCACTGCTTGCCCGTGCAGGAATCGCTGCGCCGAAGCTGAAAGCCGCGCTGGAAAAAGCGATCAAGCATTTGCCCAAAGTTGAAGGGCAGGGCGGTGAAATTTCGGCTTCGCGTGATTTGGGAAATCTGCTCAATCTCACCGATAAGGAAGCGACCAAGCGGGGCGATGAATTTATCGCCAGCGAATTGTTTTTGCTGGCATTGCTTAATGACAAGAGCGATACCGGCCGGTTATTCAAGGAGCACGGTGCCAACAAGCAGGCGCTGGACGCTGCCGTGCTGGCGGTGCGTGGCAGCGAAGGCATCAACGATCAGGAAGCTGAGGGCCAACGCGAAGCTCTCAAAAAATACACCATGGATCTCACCGAGCGCGCCCGCAATGGCAAGCTCGACCCAGTCATCGGTCGTGACGATGAAATTCGCCGCGCCATTCAGGTGCTGCAACGCCGCACCAAAAACAACCCCGTCCTCATCGGTGAACCCGGTGTGGGCAAAACAGCCATCGTTGAAGGCCTCGCACAACGCATCGTCAACGGTGAAGTACCGGAGTCGCTCAAGGATAAACGCGTCCTGTCGCTCGACATGGCATCGTTGTTGGCCGGTGCCAAATATCGCGGTGAATTCGAAGAGCGCTTGAAATCCGTACTCAAGGAATTAGAGCAGGATGCCGGTAAAACCATCGTCTTTATTGATGAGCTGCATACCATGGTGGGTGCGGGCAAAGCCGAAGGCGCGATGGATGCGGGCAATATGTTGAAACCGGCGTTGGCGCGCGGCGAATTGCATTGCATCGGCGCGACCACGCTCGATGAATATCGCAAATACGTTGAAAAAGACGCGGCCCTTGAGCGGCGGTTCCAGAAAGTGTTGGTCGGTGAGCCAAGCGTGGAGGCCACCATCGCCATCCTGCGCGGTTTGCAGGAACGCTACGAAGCGCACCACGGCGTTGAGATTACCGATCCGGCTATCGTCGCAGCGGCTGAACTATCGAACCGCTACATCACTGATCGATTCCTGCCCGACAAGGCAATCGACTTGATCGACGAAGCGGCTGCGCGACTCAGAATGGAAATAGACTCCAAACCGGAATCGATGGACAAGCTGGAACGCCGCCTGATTCAATTGAAGATCGAACGTGAAGCCGTCAGGAAAGAAAAGGACGAGGGCTCGAAAAAGCGCTTCAAGCTGATCGAGGAGGAGATCAAGCGGCTCGAGAAAGAGTACTCGGACCTGGAGGAAATCTGGAAGGCCGAAAAAGCACAAGTGCAGGGCACACAGCACATCCGCGAGGAGATCGAAACGATCAAAACGCAAATGGCGGATCTGCAACGCAAGGGACAATTCGACAAGCTCGCCGAGCTCCAATACGGCAAGTTGCCGCAACTTGAAGCGCAACTGCATCAGGCAGAAAAAACTGAAGGCAAGCAGGCCAAAACGCGGCTCGTGCGCACGCAGGTCGGCGCGGATGAAATCGCCGAAGTTGTTTCGCGTGCGACCGGAATTCCGGTGTCAAAAATGATGCAGGGTGAGCGCGAAAAACTCATCAAGATGGAAGACAATTTGCATAAGCGTGTGGTCGGGCAGGACGAAGCAGTTCGCCTCGTCTCCGACGCGATCCGACGCTCACGCGCGGGCCTGGGGGACCCCAGTCGGCCCTACGGCTCTTTTCTGTTCCTCGGCCCCACGGGGGTCGGCAAGACCGAACTTTGTAAAGCGCTGGCCGAATTCATGTTCGACTCGGAAGACCATCTCATCCGCATCGACATGTCCGAGTTCATGGAGAAGCATTCCGTCGCGCGTTTGCTCGGCGCGCCTCCCGGTTATGTCGGTTACGACGAAGGTGGTTATCTTACTGAAGCGGTACGCCGCAAACCCTACAGCGTGATCCTGTTCGATGAAGTCGAAAAGGCGCACCCGGATGTGTTCAATGTGTTGCTGCAAGTGCTTGATGATGGCCGCATGACCGATGGCCAAGGCCGCACCGTGGATTTCAAAAACACCGTGATTGTGATGACCTCCAACCTCGGCTCCCACCAGATTCAGGCGATGTCAGGCTCTGATTACGAGGTGATCAAACTCGCCGTGATGGGGGATGTGAAAACCCATTTTCGCCCGGAGTTTATTAACCGCATCGATGAAATCGTGGTTTTTCATGCGCTCGGGGAAGCACAGATTGCGGCGATTGCAAGGATTCAGTTGAAACGCCTTGAGAAACGGTTGGCGGCGATGGAAATTGGATTGGTCGTCAGTGACGAAGCACTTGCTGAAATTGCCAAGGCCGGATTTGATCCTGTTTACGGTGCCAGACCATTAAAGCGGGCAATTCAGCAGGAGCTGGAGAATCCGTTGTCAAAAGCGTTGCTGGAAGGAAAATTTGCGGCGAAGGATACGATCAAGGTGGGGCTAAAGACGGGCAGGATTACGTTTGGGAAGTGACGCCTGTAGAAAAATTAAACCCTAGCACTGGCAAGCCTTGCCGGGCAATTTTGTGCCGTGATGCCCGTCAAATGGCGTTTTACATCATCGTCGGTAGATAATTGAAGCGCTGTGCCAAAATATTGAGCACATGTACTTCAGGAAATCGTATGGTTCACCGCTGCCGCTTTGACGAAAAACTCGGTCTTTCCCACGACGCGCGTGACGCCTATGCCCGCGATGGCGTGATCGTGATTGAGGATTTTGTGTCGGTCGCGTAATGCGATTTGCTCAGGCAGCGGGCGCTGGAATTGGTCGAGGAACACGCGCCGACCGCGTCGGGCACGGTGTTTTCCACACGCGATAATCGCCATGCCAAAGACGCTTACTTTGAAGAATCTGCGAATCGCATCGGCGTGTTTTTCGAAGAAGGTGCGTTCGACAGCGATGGAAAATTGTGCGTGCCCCTGACAGAGGCGGTCAATAAACTTGGCCATGCGATGCACGATATTGATCCAGTATTCAGCGCGTTTTCGCGCAGCAAACAGTTGCAGGCCGCGGCCGATGCCATCGGGCTCACCGATCCGAAACTGGTGCAGTCGATGTATATTTTCAAGCAACCGGGCATCGGTGGGGAGGTCGTCTGCCATCAGGATTCCACTTTTCTTTACACTGAGCCGCAATCGGTGGTCGGGTTCTGGTTCGCCATTGAAGATGCGCACCGCGGCAATGGTTGTCTGGGCGGTTTACCCGGTGAGCACAGAAAAGGACTGCGGAAAATTTACAGAAAACATGACGACGGATTGTTGCGGATGGACACTGTCCAGCCCGATCTGGAATGGGATATGCGCGGCCTCGAGTGGCTGGAGGTGCCCAAAGGCACGCTGATTGTGTTGAACGGCGAGTTTCCCCATCTCTCCGAGGCCAATCGCTCGGCGACATCGCGCCATGCCTATACATTGCATGCGGTTAGCGGCGCGGCACATTATCCGGCGGGGAACTGGATTCAGCGGACAGCATCGACAGACTTGCGGTTTGCCGGATTTGTGTAGATTCATCTTCCATTGATGCAGTGTTAGCTGATTGCTGAAATTGCCCGGCCGAATAAAGCGCGACGAGCAGGATTACTATCGCATCTGTAAATACGAGGAGAAACCATGAAAATCCGCGCTATCGCTGCGCTTTTGCTTGTTGGACTTTCAAGCAGTCTGGCATTCGCGCAATCCAGTACGCCGCCCGCGCCAGTAGTACCAACACCCCTACCTGAGCCGTCTGCCGTTCAGCAGGCCAGCATGGCGGAAGGTACGTTGATGAAATCGCAGCGCGCAAGTAATGACAAAGGTAAGTACGAGTGGATCTGCACCTACCGTGTCGCGGGCACGACACGAAGTGTTCAAGTGGATGAGAGTTGTCCGCAGACGATGATGTTTGCGTTGAAAAAGTGAGATGGTTTTGGGTTAGTAGCAGCGGGTTTTGATGAAACTCTAGTATTGATGCGGGTTTCGGAAGCTTATGTGCTGGTAGGCCGCACCAGTACTTGTGTTTTATTTGCGCGGCGGGGTGGCTGACTAAATGGTTATTACAGCGCTGGTCAGTGTTTAGCGCGATGCAGGATTGTGAAAAATCTGGAGACCTGGATACAGTACTGGCGCGGGTTTACAAGCATTTTCTGCCTGTAAACTTCGCCAGTGCTAGAGATTTCCCATGAACCCCATCCCGCCGATCACGATAGTCGCCCCCGAAGTTAAACAAATCATCAGGCACCCCGCCGCGTTTGCGCTACAGGTGTTGCGGGCCTTCCGCGCCAATCAGGGATTGCTGCTCGCCGGTGCGGTCGCCTACTACACGCTGTTATCGATCGTGCCGCTGCTGATCCTGGTGGTGATCGGATTATCGCATGTGGTGGATCAGGCGGTCTTGTTCGATACCTTGCGCCGCGCGCTGGCGTGGGTGGTGCCGGGGCAGGCCAACGCAGTCGTACAGGAACTTGCGGCATTTCTTGAACACCGCACCGTGATGGGATGGGTGTTGCTGGTGACGATGCTGTTTTTTTCGTCACTCGCGTTCTCCGTGTTGGAGGCTGCCATCTCGGTGATATTTCTGCACCGCGTCAAAGAACACAAAAGGCATTTCCTGGTATCGCTGGCGCTGCCGGTTGGCTATATCGCCTTTATCGCGCTTGCACTGTTTGCGGGCACCTTCGTGCTGGCAAATTTGCTCGCCTTTGGTCAGGAGAATCTGCTGGTCTTTGGTTCCCGCTGGTCGCTAAGCGGATTGTCGCGCGCCACGCTGTACGCCATCGGTGTCAGCGTTGAAATCCTGTTGATCTCGTCGATCTATTACTTCATGCCCGTAGGCCGCATTTCGGTGCGCCATGCGCTCATCGGTGGCGCGACTGCAGGACTTCTGTGGGAGATCATTCGCCACGCGCTGGTGTGGTACTTCACCACACTCTCGCAGGTGAACGTGGTTTACGGCTCATTGACGACTGCCATCGTGGTGCTGCTGAGTTTTGAAATTGCGGCCACGCTGTTGCTGGTGGGTGCGCAGGTGATCGCCGAATACGAGCGCATCGGAATGGATGCTGGCACAACTGTGGGAGCGTCGTATCCACCTGTTGCGCTGCAAACGGAGGCGGTCGAAAACACGCTGTCGATTGTCCGCGATAGTCGTCAGCATCAATCCGGTCGCCGTCGCAAACGAAAACGCGTCACCACTTCACGGTCATAGCCAACAGGCAAGCCAATGAACCAGTATCAACACAAACCGCTTCCGTATCGCCTCCGCGCCGAGCTGTACATACAGCTCGCACAAATGGAGATCGCCGGCCTGCCATTTAATAAGGCGTTTGCGCTATTGGAGGTAGCGAGTCCCGCAAAATCGCGGCTGGTCGAGATGAAAAAACTCACTGCGCGCGGAATCGATCCGGCCAAGGCGGGAGAACGCAGCGGGCTTTTCACCAGACTCGAGGCGCG
>JAYURJ010000243.1:0-3003 GCA_043756275.1 Betaproteobacteria bacterium
AACACCGTATCGTTATCCCATTCAGGGTTTTGGTTTTGCAACACCAGCGCGGGCATCGGTTTACCACCGCCGCCGATGGTGGGCTCGATCGTGATGCTCACCGCAGCCGGTGCCAGCAGCTCAACGCCGAATTCCATCGCCTCACCTTCAAGTGAGGTCAGCCAACGCACGACGCCGACATTCCAACTGCGCCCGCCGACGAAACGCAGGCCCACAACTTCGCCAACCGTCACACCAACTTTTCCGCCCGATTCCCGATACAGGCGCAGACCGTTCGCGCTTTGATTGAGTACGTGCCACGGCTCCACGCCGATCATCTGCGACATCGCATCGCGAGGGATATTCAGCAGCGGAATGGTATCGCCGTCGCGAATGGCTTTTGCGTCCGCTTCCGGGTCTTCCGTGGTGGCGAGCTCGGTGAAGTAGGCGATGGCCTTGATGCTGCCGCAGAGCGCAATCGCTGAATCAGCGGGATTGCGCCGGAATTGTCGTTTGGGTGGGTCGCCCCAGAGGCGAATGAGGCGCTGCTGCAAATCTGTCAGATCGTGTGTGGCGCGGCTTTTGGCGGCGGCGTTGCTCCCCGTGCCCCCCGCGCCGGTTTGCAGACGAACACGTTGTTGCAGTTTTTCAACCAAACGTGTCGGATCAATCAGCCGTAACACCTGGCCTGCAGGCGGCGGCATGCCCTGATTGAGCACCTTCGGCGGCTGGTCGCCGTCGAGTGCGACGACAAAAAATCGTTGCTGGCTCAGGCCCTCGTTGCTGGTACGGATGTCGACCAAGCCGCGGTTTTGCACCAGCGTGACCTGCACCTTGTCCACTTCCCTGAACATCAGACGATAAGGATCGGCGAGGGCGACCATCATGGCGTCGATGTAAATATCCTGTACGGTTGTTTTACTGTCCGGGTCACCGATCTCGGCCAGCATGCCTTGTTCAGCCGCGTGCAGGCTCAGCGCATGCAGATCCTGCCACACACCAACCGGACAAGGGTGATAGGTTTTGTAGCTTTGCAGCAATTGTGATTGCAGGTAAAACATCGCCCAGTAAACCGCGCCGGGCAGGTTTTTCTTATTGTTGAACATGCTCAATTTGCCGGATTTCTCCATGAGCACAATCTTGTACGCCATCGCACACTGGACGCTCAATTCGTGCGCAAGGTCAAGCGCTTCGCGCTGCCGGGCGGGCAGCGGCAATACACTGTAGGCGTAGATGGCTTCCAGTTCGTCGAGCAATACCGCGATAACCGGCCGATAAATATCCACCAGCGCGGCGCGCTCATCGGCGGGCATTTTGCCGTGATTGAGCGTTTTGATAGTCTGCGCCACCATATTGGCGGCTTCGAACGTTTTGGTGAGCGGCAGCGACTCAATCCAGACGCGGGCTTTTTTCGGGTTGGTCTCGATTTCCTTGGGTAGTGCGTTCGTGGAAACCGGTACTGAAAGGCTTAACGCCATGTATCCCCCGTGAATTTTTGTGATCAGCCGCTGTCAATTGAAGTTCAATAGTGCAGCAGTTGAAAAGCCAAGTATTATGTTTTTTTGATTTTAGCAGAGACAAACATGTCCCGTATCCAGCGTTCGCGCGCACTTTACTTGCAATTTCTGTGTTTGGCTGTGATGTCGTTCACAGCGTTGACCGCATCGGCGTTTGATTTGAAAGACACTGCAGGCCAGCCGCAGCGATTGGCGGACCTGAAAGGCAAATGGGTACTGGTAAATTTCTGGGCCACCTGGTGCGCCCCGTGCGTGAAGGAAATTCCCGATATTGCCGAATTCGCCAAGGAGCAGGGCGATAAAGTGCGGGTGGTGGGCATTGCGCTCGATTGGGTCGAAGGCGACAAACCGACGACGGTAGACGACCGCAAGATCAAAGCCTTCGCGAAGAAAGTCGGACACAGCTACCCGTTGGTACTCGGCAATGATGCGACCGAAAAATTCTTTGGCAAGGTGAAGGGATTGCCGAAGACGATTATTTACGGCCCCGATGGCAAGGTCGCGTTTGAGAAAACCGGGCCGGTGACCAGGCAATTGCTGGCGCGTGTTGTTGCGGGTGAAAAAATATAGAAACTAACGACCAGCCGGCAACCGGATCGTGTACTGCCCCGATTTTTCATCACGCACCACCACCACAAGTTTGCGTTTTTCCGCATCTTCGACCAACTCCTTAAAGCTGCGATAGCCATAGGAAGACTCGTTGAATCCGGGCCTGCGCCGTTGCATGGTTGGTTTCACCATCGAGCCCCAGAGCTTTTCATCAGAGCCACGCTCGGCGATCAGATCCTCGACGGTATCGACAAGAAATTCGAGCACTTCCAGGCGTTTGTCGTCCTCTGGTTTTTGCGCCGCCTTTTTTGCTGTATTCGCGGCAGGTTGCGGCGTCGCTTTCTTTATGGCTTGTTTTTTTGCCTCCTGCGCGCGCACCAGATCGTCGTAATAAATGAATTCATGGCATGCACCACTTAGCAGGTCAGAGGTTGAATCTTTCACACCAACGCCGATGACGCGTTTATTGTTTTCTTTTAGCTTGGATACGAGCGGCGAGAAGTCCGAATCACCGCTGATGATCACAAACGTATCGATGCGCTCGACCTTTGCTACACCAAGGCGCACGTCGATACTTTTGTCATTATCAGCGGCGATTCCGATTTTTCGCCATTGGTATCGAAGCTGAAGGAGAACAACAAACGCGTGATCGGCGTCGGCGTGAAAGATTCCACGTCCGATCTGCTTAGCGGTGCCTGTCACGAATTTATTTATTACGACGACCTCGTGCGCGCGCAGGAAGCGAAAAAACAAGCCATCAAACAAGCCACCGCCAAACCGGCCGCAAGCAAAACCAAAGAAGCCGCGCAGAAACCGGAAGACGACAAGCGCCTCGAAGTGCTCGAATTTCTGGTCGATACCGTAGAAGATTTAGTCGCAGAACGTGGCTCCGACGAAAAACTCTGGGGCTCGATGGTGAAGCCAACCATGCAACGCCGCAGACCGGGATTCAATGAGT
>JAYURJ010000244.1:0-3003 GCA_043756275.1 Betaproteobacteria bacterium
CCAGCCGATGTCGGAGGTGCAAAAATAAGTGTCGGCCGGTTTGGTGGCGAAAACATGGGGCATCGAGGCCGCGAGTGCGACCGCGTAACCGCCGGTGTCACGCTGCACGCCTTTGGGTTTACCGGTGGTGCCGCTGGTGTAAAGGATATAGCTCGGGTGTGACGATTCGACCCACTCGCACGGCACCACGTCGTTCATATGCTTGTTGCGAAGCACGCCGTAATCCATGTCCCGACCGGGAATGGTTTGCATGGTTTTATCGAGCCCGCGATTGACGATCACGACATACTTGGGCGGATAGCGGGACAGTTTGATCGACTCATCCGTCAGCGGCTTTAGTGGAATGATCTTGCCTGCGCGCGAACCTGCGTCTGCGGTGACGATCACTTTGGGCTGGGCATCGTCGATGCGTGCGGCAAGCGATGCCGCTGCAAATCCACCGAACACGACCGAGTGAATCGCGCCAATTCTCACTGTGGCAAGCATGGCAAAGACCGCTTCGGGGATCATCGGCATGTAAATCAGGACGCGGTCCCCTTTGCCGACGCCAAGCGTTTTCAGAATAGCCGCGAAGCGATTCACTTCGTCGAACATGTCGCGGTAGGTATACGTTCTGGTCTGCTCGACTTCAGACGATATCCACACCAGTGCGTTTTGGTCGGCGCGCGTGGCCAAATGGCGGTCAATGGCGTTGTAGCAAAGGTTGGTCTCACCACCGACAAACCATTTTGCAAACGGCGGCCTGGAAAAATCACAAACCTTTTTAAACGGCTTCACCCAATCAATGCGGGCCGCCTGTTCAGTCCAAAATGCGTCAGGCTGCGTGATCGAGTGATCGTAAAATTTCTTGTAGGCACCCATTGTTTTCTCCGTTTTGCTTTACCTGTCCGCACGCCAATTGCCAGCCCACCGAGCACGCCGACAAGGTCAGTCGCCCAGTACGGTCTTGATCGCGTCGAGAAGTGCTTTTGATTTTGCCGGCTTGGTGAGATAGCCGTTGGCACCAAGTTTTAGGCCTTTGAGGATGTCGTCGAGTGAACCCAGACTGGTCAGCATCAGCACCGGCAGATCCTTGAGAATCGCATGCTGGCGTATCCGGTTGAGGATGTCAAAACCATTTGCATCCGGCATCAGCACATCAAGTATCACGAGGTCGGGCGCGGATTTCAGCCCAACCAGAATCTCGGCGCGATTGGCGGCTTTCTGCACCACAAAACCATTCTGAGTAAGTATGCGCCCAAGTAGCGTTGCCGTGACTTCGTCATCCTCGACCACCATCACTAAAGGTGGTTTGCGTTTCGATTGTCGCTTGGGTGCCGTCTCGTTGAGGCGCACAAAGTAACCGTTGTTTGCCAGCGCTGATTCACCGATCACGGCCTCTTCAGAAAGTTTCTGCTGCTCTTTGGGCGACTGAACCGGTTCCGCGACTTTGGTTTCGACGCTGAAACCCTTTGTGAAATCGAGATCGTTGTCGTCATCATCTGGTGGTGCAACTGGCATGGTGAATCCTGATCAATTTTTATAAATATCTATGGCCAGCGGGGCGGTGTGTGCAACTTGATGGAAACACTGCAACACTTAGCTACCCTGATCAAGTCCTTCGACATGCTCAGGACGAACGGACACTTATTTATCCCGTTCGTGGTGAGCCCGGCCTGTGCTGAGCCTGCCGAAGCATCGAACCACAATCAAATTGGACTTAATCAGGGCTTTCTAGCCTACATTCTATTGTGATTCTGCTGCTTTGCGACGATGCGTATCAAGCACCAACATCAACCACCAGGCGGCCCCGCACCTGCCCCGCTAAAATCGCCGGCGCCTGCACGATGGCCTCTGAAAGCTTGATCACAGTGGTGATGCGATCAAGTTTGGCAATATCCAGTTCCTGCGCCAGATGATTCCAGGCATCCAGCCGACGCGGCATCGCGGCATAAACGCTATCGATGCCCGCAAGGATGACACCACGCAAAATAAACGGTGCCACACTGGTTGAAAGATCCATCCCCTGCGCGAGTCCGCAGGCCGCCACCACCGCGTTGTACTTGCATTGGGCAATGGCGTTGGCCAGCGTATGCGAGCCAACCGAATCAACCACACCCGCCCAGCGTTCTTTTTGCAATGGCTTTCCCGGTTGAGAAAGTTCACTGCGGTCGATCACCGATGTTGCGCCCAGCGACTTCAGGTAGTCGGTTTCCTGCAGGCGGCCGGTAGAGGCGACGACGTTATAACCACGGTTGGCCAACAAGGCAATCGCGATACTGCCGACACCACCGGATGCACCGGTCACCAAAATTTCGCCGTTCGATGGCGATACACCGTGCCGGGCCAGAGCGATGACGGCCAACATCGACGTATAGCCCGCCGTGCCGATGGCCATGGCTTGTTTGGTGGTGAATGCCGAGGGGAGCGACACCAGCCAGTCGCCTTTTAGTTTGGCTTTTTGTGCGAGGCAACCCCAGTGCGATTCGCCGACGCCAAACCCATTGAGGATCACTTTGTCACCCGGTTTCCACGCGGCGTGGGTGCTGGTCTCAACGATTCCCGCGCCGTCGATACCCGCCACCATCGGCCATTTGCGCACCACCGGCGATTTATTGGCGATGGCAAGGCCGTCTTTGTAATTGATCGTCGAGTATTCAATCGCGACCGTCACATCGCCTTCCGGCGGCAGTCTGGACACTTCGATGGCTGAAATAGTCGCTGAAAATCCGGTCTCGGTTTTGTCCAACAGAATGCCGTTGAATGTGGTCATGCGCACCTCCTCGGTTTCAACGTGTCAAGGTTTCAGTCCGCCGATGGTGGCGTTCAGCGTACAAGGTTCACCATTGGGCCGCATGGCTAAAAACGCTGAAAATGCGTTTGGCGACGCGCGCCCTTCGCGCATGGTCCACGTGCCGATAATGTTCTCTGCCGCACAGCTGAAATTGCCGCTACCCTCGGCAATTGAGCCGAATGTCTGCACGTTTCCGGAAAAATTACATTGCGTGCCACCGACTTCGGTGA
>JAYURJ010000245.1:0-8306 GCA_043756275.1 Betaproteobacteria bacterium
TTGGATAGAGTACTTGGCTACGAACCAAGGGGTCGTGGGTTCGAATCCTGCCGGGCGCACCAGTATTATCAAGGGCTTACAGAAATGTAGGCCCTTTTCATTTTCAAACGCCACCTTCGGGTGGCGTTTTCATTTGTGTTCCGAGGTGCCAAGTCTTGCCTGTAGCGAACGGCTTTCCAATTAAGCTGGCAAGAAATACTAAAGGTGTAGAGCGCCTAGCGATTGCCCTTGCGTTCGGATCTATTGGTTCTCGGTGCGCGCGAGGCCTGAATACTCTTTGACGGCAATCTGGAGGAGAAAAATGCGAGCGTGCCGCTTTTTGCGTTTAGTGCGCGCTTGCACCAACACAAATAAGCAATTCCTTTCGGTGGTACATTGCTCAAATTCTGACTTTGCAATGAAGTGTGATTGAACCCCAATTCTCGCCATACGGTTGACATGCTAAGAGTTGTATATGGATAGTTTGAGTTGTAAAGAAATGTCGGGTAACTAATGTTGAATACAAGGACTGTTGCAACAAATAAACTCGGCATGGGAGCTTCCAGTTAACGCAATCTTGACGCAGCCAAAGCGTGGCCAATTTATTAGCGCAATTGAAACGACGAACGGTGCTAGATGGTCCGTGACTGTCGAGGATGCTGGGAAATTGGGCGTGCAATATTGGCACCGCACAGTGCAGCCTCACACTGGCTCAGGCCTTGACAGGCATTGGAACTGGCCCAATATCTTAAAGTGGACAACAATCACTGAAAAATTGATGCAAAGAGACGTAGCGTTTCTTCAAATATGCGTGACGACTCCCTTTGGAACTCGTTTTCCCGTAGGGCAAGTATTACTTTCCGATGGGTATCCATTCATTAGTGATGCTCGCAAACAAAGCGTCTTTCTCTGGTACCTAGCCAAAGCCCCAAGCGCTGCATTGATGCAGCATCAGTTACCAATCGACCTCAAACTACTTCGTCCACTTGTAGACTTGGCGATTCAATTTAGTTACATGAGTGGATACGACGGTCGCATTTCTCTTCACGCCGCAACAAGTGGAAACCAATCGTCGGATGAAAGACTCTATTCGCAGTATCAGCATATTGGGCTAAAACCACATGGCGGTAAGATCGGTCGTCTATTGCGTCGTCTTACGTTGCGCAAAAACGACGGTCGATACTTCTGCGTTGATGAACCGCAGGCACTAGACTTAAGCAAAAAGCTGGACTATCTTAGATAGTCAAAAGGAGCAAAGATGGTGATTAAGATGCCAATTACTAATGATCACATTGTCGGACAGAGCTTGTTTTCTGATGATGTTGGAGTTCGCAAAATCGAGACTGCGTTCTTGCCACGGCTCGTTAGCCTTATGACGAATTACTCTGTTGAACAAATGCAGCTTATGGTGAATTCCGGTGAATTCAATGAGATCTTTCCTCCAGAAGACGATGCGGACGTTCCTGCGTCGGCAGGGCTGTTTCCGGCATCAAGGCGATTCGACTATGCACAATGGAAAAGCGATCGTACGAAAGATATGGCTCCCCTCTTTGCGGCCGAATCCGTTTCGACCAACAGCAGTAAGGTTGAACTCCCGGGGGAGGCATACAAAAATCAACTTCGCCTGACGTCTAATTTTTCAATCTTCGGAGAGCTTCCGAATTCAGCCGACCGGTCAGAGACGGCGAAATTTGATGTTGATCAGGGTGCGGCAATACGCGCTTTGGATGTGGCGGAGAATAACCAAAAAGTTATATTACAAGCTGGCTTTGATAGGATCAAAGGCCCCGATAACAGCGCCGTCAACTATGATATGAACTATAAGATCTATGCCGATTATTTCAGTAAATTAGGTTCAAACTGTCCTCCTTTTTCTATGGATAATATGAGTGCGCAGAGAGAAGTTGCATGAACACAGAGATATTGGAAGCAAATGGAAACGCTAAGTCAGTAGCCGAGTTTTTAGCTGCAAATAAATTGAATTTCAGTGATGCGGGTGGAGTGTTTAACCTTAGATTCGCGGCGGCATCGGTTTTAGTAGACATAAGTATTTTTACCGGGTCAGGGTACATATCGTTTCATGCTCGTTTGCCCAATATTGTCTCTCAGGAAAAATACGCAGATATTTTGGTTTTATTGAATGCAATTTCACGAACTTTGGCGGTAGGTTCGTTTGAAATACAAAAAGGTCTCAGCGTTGTCGACTTTAAGACCGGATTTACGGCATTGAATACTACAGTGAGCTCGGAACTCCTTAAGCAAGGTTTCGACTGCTGTATTTTTCATGTAAATATTTGTTATGGCGTTATTTCTGAACTAATATCAGGCGGCATTTCCCTCGAAGAAGCAATAGCTTGGTCTGACGCAGATTGGAACAAGAAACCGCCGTTAAAATTCGACAAACAGACCTAACAATAGCGGTCGGCATTCTAATGTCTTCGTCAATCGTAAATCGCCTACATGTGTAGGTAAGCTTCGCAAGCGGCTGCTTCGTAATGATTTGTTGTTTCGCCCCTTACGAACCAAGGGTTAATGAGCTTTGACTTTGCCACACGCACCAGCACAAACGCTACTTTCGAGTAGCGCTTTTATTTGTTTGCTGCTCATATGTGGCTAATCATGTCTAAGCGAATCGCTTTCAATGTGCGGTCCAATGATCTTTTTGGACTCTTTAATCAAATCATTTTCCTGATGATATTCCATTGAAATCTCCCAATGATGCGATTAAAATTCTTAATCACATCATTTAATGAGTTGATTAGTGGGTATCAAGACCTCCAAACGCTGGGTCGCGCAAACGGCCACATGGCCGCCTTTGAACTTCGATGCGCTTGCAGTCGCCGCTTCTCTCAACCGCGCCCGCAGCGAGCTGGGAAAATTGCTAGGAAAAGCTGAGGCCGTCGGTGACGCCGACATGTCGCTCACCGAACGTGATATCTGGACGCAAGACGCCTTGGCATCGTCACCACCTTTACGTCCGTAGTTCCGCGCAGCGTAGAGGGGCTTCTCGATGTGATGGAAGATACCGCCAACAATTGGGATAACGATCTGACCGAAGACCGGCTTTGCGCTTGGCACACGGCGCTATTTCCGCCGGGGCAGATCACGTTGCGTCCAATCGGCTTCGGCAAATTCAGAAGTCACGATGCGCCAATGCAAATCGTGAGCGGCTCGATTAGCCGCGAAAAGGTTCATTACGAAGCGCCGTCTTCCGCCGATGTTCCTGCGGAAATGCGCAATTTTATCGACTGGTTTAACGCGTCACGCGCCGACGTTGGCACAGACGGGCTCGCGCGTGCCGCGTTGGCGCATTTATGGTTTGAATCCATTCATCCGTTCGAGGACGGCAATGGGCGCATCGGGCGGGCCATTATGGATATGGCCTTGTCGCAGGACGTTGGACGCGCCTTCAGATTGCATGGACTCTCCGAAGAGCTGCGGCGCAGACAAGAGGATTATTACACCGCACTCAATCGCGTGCAGTGCGTCGAAGCCGAACCGACCTTCTGGCTAGTTTGGCTTATCGACACTTTCCGCGGCGCCTGCCAAACATCTTCAATGCTGGTCGATGAGGCGTTGGACAGAGCGCGATTCTGGTCGAAGCATAAAAACGTTGATTTGAATGCGCGCCAACGAAAGATGCTTAGCAAAATGCTTGAGGCCGGGCCAGGTCGATTTAGTGGCGGGATGACGCCGCGCAAACATAAATCGATAACCAATGCAGGCGATGCAACAGCTACGCGTGATCTCAAAGAGCTTGTCGAAAAAGGCCTCATGGTGCGGCGCGGCGCTGGACGGTCAACGCACTACGAATTGGCGATTGAGGGATGGGAATGGCAGCCGGACGAAATGGCAAATGCTGCAAAGGTGAAAACGTAAGATTGGGTTAGGGTGGGCGGTGCTTTTTTTGGTTAAATAATGAAGGAGATTTTTATGGGCTTACTTGATGGTGTTCTGGGCAATTCGTCGAAAATTGATCCGGCAAAAATTCAGGAAGAATTCAGTCAGATTCTCGCGCCTGAGGAGCGGGTGGAGCATGCGTATCAGCTCATCCGCGACTACTTCGTATTTACCAACAAGCGCTTCGTGCTGGTCGATAAACAGGGCGTCACGGGTAGCAAGGTCGAGTATCACTCGATCCCGTACAAGAGCATCACGCACTTCAGCGTTGAAACGGGCGGCACTTTTGATCTGGATGCGGAACTGAAAATTTGGATATCGAGCACGGCGGCACCCATTCAGAAACGATTCAACAAGAAGCTGAGCATTTATGAAGTGCAGAGTGTGCTGGCGAGTTACGTGCTTCGATAAAATAGTGTAGATCGCCTATCCACGGGCTTCTTCAGATACTTTTGCTATGAGAAGCTCGCCAGATATAGAGTTTATGTTTTTTTATTGTGTAGCCTGGTTGGCCGTGACTGACCGTACTAGCTACAAGAGCAAAGACATTCCCGCCAGTGCAGCTTGTTTATCGAACGTCATTACGTGGTCGCATCCGTCGCTTTTCGCCGCGAGCATCACGAGGCAGTCGGCAAAGTCGGCCTTGCTTGACTCGAACAAACGGACCGCCTGCCATACGATCTCTGCGTCCTGCACGACAAGTTGTTTAATTCCCAATAAGCGACGCACGATGTCCGCGACTTCGCCCCTTGCAGCGCCGTAGACACTCTCGCTGACCCAGACCACTTCGACCAGAACGACTATGCCAACGTATCCGGGAACATCGGCGCTACATTCATTTTCGATAAATTTAGTCGCGCGGCGGGATTGCGCCACATCGTCCTGTGCGATATAGCGAATGAGGATATTGGTATCAACGCCAATCATCGACGCGCCGCTCTCGCACGGATGGCGGCATTCATATCTTCCACACTGACCGGCTTGCCCGGTTTCTTCAGTAGCCCTTTAAGAGAGCGCACGTCATCGATAACGGGCTTGATGGCGAACACGCCTTCTTCAATTTCTACAAACTCTACGCGGTCGCCCGAATCGAGCCCCAGCCGTTGCCGGACATCGCGCGGCACGGTGATTTGCCCTTTGGACGTTAATGTTGCCGTGGTCATGATGATTCCTTTCTGCTTCAGTAGTTCCTTACTTTAGTGTAATGCTTCGTAGCAAGCAAGGCAAAAATGATGCTGGCTTTCGGCGCCTGGTTATCTGAGGTATTGTTTCCCCCTGAAATAAATTTTGAAAGCCCCATCCATGAAATCATTTTTCATTGTGACCGGTGCCTTGCTGGGCGGCGTGCTGATTATCGTGGGCGTGATTTGGCTGGGCATGGCGAATTGGGGGAAGTGGTCGGCCGAATACGGCCCCGAGATACCTGTCAATTTTCAGGCGCGCGCCAACGGTGCTGATGAAGCACTGAAAAATGCGCGGGAGCCGTACTCACGTTGGGTGGCGTTGGGTGATGCAGCACTCTGGAAGGCGCAACCGCCGACTGAAAACGAGGCCCGAATGGCCGCTAACGAACTTCTCAGTATGTTGGAAAATTACAAGGATGACTGGAACTACGGCAACGCGATTCACAAGGCCAATTCTGCACTTGGCCGCATTGCGCTTCGCCAGGGTGACAAAGCAGCAGCGCGGAACTACTTGCTTGCGTCCGCCAAATCCAAAGGTTCACCACAGATGAACAGCTTTGGCCCCAACATGGTTTTCGCCAAGGAGATGTTGGAGGCCGGCGAGAAAGACGCAGTGCTTGAATACCTGCAACTATGTGGAAAGTTTTGGTCGATGGAAGATGGGCGCTTGGCGGTTTGGACGAAGATGATCAATGAGGGCAGCATGCCAAAATTTTTCGGGAATTTGCTGTTTTGATTCTCCAATCTGGCGGGCACTCTGATCGCTTGTCGCGTTATAGCGATTCATCTTTTTATGCTGTTGTCACGCCTCAATCGCTCCCACTCCGATCCACTTCCACCGCCGTCACCAAACTCGCACGATTTCCCCACGAGTTCCGCACATAGGAAACTACCAACGCGACCTCGTCGCTGCTCAATGAATGTGCGAACGGTGGCATGCCGTATGGTCGCGGGTTACCAATTGTGGATGGCGCAAAGCCGCCGTCAAGGACGCTGCGGATGGTGTTGAGTGGTGAGAGCAGGGTGACGCTGCGATTACCTGCCAGCGGCGGATATGCGCCGGGCGCGCCTTCGCCTGCATCGCCGTGGCAATCCTTGCAGTGCTTTTCGTAAATCTTGCTGCCTTTGGCGATTCGTTGTGTTGCGTCTGCGTTCAACGCAACAGGCGCTGATGTGGCTGCACCGCTGTCAGGCAATGATTTCAGATAGACCGCCATCGCACGAACATCGGGTGCACTCAGATGCTGCAGGCTTTGCCCGATCACCTCGGCCATGGGGCCGGAAGCGGCGTATTTGCTTGATCGCCCGGTTGAAAGCAGTGCGACGATTTCATCGATCGGCACATCGGCGTTGCCTGCTTCTGCACGTGAAGTAAGCGATGGCGCATACCAACTGCGGCCCGCAACCTGCCCGCCACCCAATGCCGCGCCACCTGCCGCGCCGAGTGCGTTGCGCGTGGCGTGGCAGGCATTGCAGTGGCCGAGGCCCTGCACCAGATACGCACCGCGATTCCATTGTGCACTTTGATTGGCGACCGGTTCATACACGCCGGGCTTGAAATAGAGTGCGCGCCAAACGTAAAGAAGGGCGCGCATGTTGTATGGAAATCTGAGGTTGTCGGGGGCCGAAACCTTTGCAACCGGCGCGATGGATTGTAGGTATACAAAGATTGCGTCCGAATCTTCGCGCGTGACCTTTGTGTATTCGGTGTACGGAAACGCAGGATACAAAAGTTTGCCGTCGCGGCCCTTGCCGTGATGCATCGCACGCCAGAAATCCTGCGCCGTCCACGTGCCGATGCCGGTATCGCGATCTGGCGTGATGTTGGGCGTGATGAAGGTGCCGAATGGTGTGGGCAAATCGCGTCCGCCCGCGTAGGGCTGCCCGCCAAGCGCCGTATGGCAGCCCGCGCAATTGCCCACACGGGCGAGGGTTGTGCCGCGCGTTTGCTGATCGGTGTTGCTGGTTACAGGTGTTGACGTCAGTGTCTGTGCTTCAGTTTCGCGCTCATTAAGCACAATCAGGATCACCAGCAAACCGGACAGCAGCGCGATTGTCGCCGCAAAAATAATAAGCGCGCGCTTCACGGGTTGTTTCCGGCTGGCACGCTGCCACATTTCACTGGCAGCGCTTCTGTCAGCGCAGGTGCAGGATGAGAATTTGTCGGCAGTGGTTGCGCAGCCAGCCACGTCGCGACTGCGTTCACTTCCACGTCGCTAAGTTGTTTTGCGATGTCGCCCATGCAGTCAGGCGCTGGTGCGCGGCGCGTGCCGACTTTCCATGCGCCCATTTGCGCACTCACGTAGTCAGATGGCAATCCGAGCAAGCCGGGAATATTCGGGGCCACACCCAATAAACCTTTGCCGTGACAAGCAGCGCAGGCGGGAATCTTTCTTGCTGCGTCGCCCTGTGTAATGAGCGCTGGTGCGGTTGTGTTGCTTGTTTGATTTTTTGCGACGGCATATTGCGGTTGCAGCGTGGCGAAGTAACCGGCGATTTCTGCCAGATACGCGTCAGATAAATTTTGCATCAGCAGTGCCATCGCGCGGTTGTGGCGTCGGCCTTCGCGGAAATTCACCATCTGGTTGAACAGATATCCCTGCGGCTTGCCGGCCAGCCGTGGGTAGTATTCGTTTTTGCTCAATCGCCCTTCAGTTGCGTGACAAGCGATGCACGGCTTGACGCGCTCGGCGATGGTATCGGGTGGTGCAAGCGAAGCTGACATTGCAGGCGTGATCCAGCACGATGCCAGCATAAAGATAACTGCCGCCAACCGGTTGTTCACGAAGATGCCTTGGGCCCCGTTTCAGCTTCGGGCCACACAAACTGTTTCCAGTTCGTCCGCAGCCGCCCAAATAAAATGGAAATCAATGCACCCGTCTGGCTAAAGCCGACGCCGCGTGCACGCAGCGCGACCAAGAGTGCTAACGCAAAGCTGACGGAGAGGTTAACGCAACCAATCAAGCCGATGCCAACGAGGGAATGCGCGACGGTTGCGAGATCAACCGAAAAATCCAGCGCCACAATGGCGAGCCCGAAATAGGCCGAAGAAATCGTCACGTGGGCCACATCAAGTGGCAGGCCGGTCATAAAGCCGATGGTGCCCATCGTGCCCAGCATGATACCGAAGAAAAAATTACCCGCCAGTGCGCCGAGATTGTCGTGCAGATAGGCCGCGAAACGCCCCAATCGCTCCTCACCCAACAACCGCTTGAGCCAGCCGATGTGCTCGATGCGCTCGCG
>JAYURJ010000246.1:0-2955 GCA_043756275.1 Betaproteobacteria bacterium
ATAAAAACACTGATTCAACTCTGGAGTTCCATCACCCCAGAACCCAACCCGTTCGCGATCTGGGCAATCGTAGAATTGCTCGCGCATGCAAATGTACGCTGTGCGAATCGCTTTTTTCCACAAGATATTGTAATCGTTATCATTGCATTCAAAAGATCCGACAAATTCAGTGTCGTAACCGGTCTCACGATATTTCACTGCTCGTACGGTGACTCCGGCGGGGATATTGTAGATCGCACCTTCGCCACTCACCCAGTGCTTCGCCTCGTAATCCTGAACCCCGGCACGCGTGGTATAGCTTTCCTTCTTAGTCAAAAAGAGCACCAGGGGATTGGTGGATTCCAGCGTAATGATTTTCCCTTCTTCCGATTCGACCTCAAGCCATGGCTGGAAGTGGCAATTGTACGGCATCGTGCATATGAGTTTCCACGGTGCATTTTCCGAATGAGGCAAGTCCTTGGAAACACGCACGTAGGGCTTCTGACCGTAATCTTTGATGCCAGCTTGCGCCCCCTCCTCGCTCATTAAAAGCGAAGATGTGACGGCGAGGAGCAGTAATATGAATTTGTGCATGAGGTGATCTCGGATTTCGTTGATTTGATAGCGAGGCAAAGCAAAGTTAAACAGTGATTAACAAAGCGGCAGGCAAGGTGATCGCTTCATCGGCAAGGTCAACACCGTCATGAAGCCGCTCAAAGAATCATCCGCTGTGGGCAATCCCAAGAATGTATTACTTTCGCATCACTTCGATGCCAAAGTCAAATTCAGTGTGATGACCACGGCAAGATGCCAAATATAGTGCTAAGGTGTTGTTGCCTTGCTTGATCAGCTTCACCGCTTCGGGGCTGAGTTCGCAGGTGTGGGGGCGCAAGATCGCAGCAACGCGGTAGCCATTGAGGTAGACCTCGGAACGCAGGTACTGATGACAATTCTGCTGCACGATTCGCGCCGCGCTGATGTTTGCCACATCAGCAACAATGAATTCGAGACGGGCATACGTATTATAGAGTGGTCGCGGCTGAAACATGCAGGTGTGGTGACTTACAAGGCTCACTTCAAAACCAGCAAAAGGCGCATCTGGATGTCTATCATGACCTCGGAAAGGAGCCTTTTTTTCGCTCCATTTTGCTGCGTTAAATTCCGGCAAGTACCAGCCCTTCATGGCTTCGCCAGCCGGCTCAAGATTATCCAAGTAAGGACTGATGTCCCCCGTCCATGCGTGAACGCGCCAAGCCTTTGGCGAATCTTCTTTTTTCATCGCGTTCGCCAACGGAAGTAATGCTTTCCACTTTCGGCGATCCTGACGCCCCGAATCGCGAGCAATGCCAGTAGCGGTGGCGGTGGCCGACAATTCTTTGACGCCGTCCAACCCCGCACGCAGCGATTTCACTGTCTCAATGTCCTTGCCCGCAAGGCGTTCGACTGCCATAAGCATGGCTTTCGCGCGGTCGCTCTCTGCGCGGGTCAGGCCCGCTTGGTTCGTCGCTTTTCCCACCGTCGACAGCGTCCAATCAATTTGGGCTTGGAGCGCTGCTCGTTTCAAAAGTAGCGCTTTCCCCAGCGGTGCGCTGCCAACGGCTTCTTTCGACCACGATTTGGTCAGCGAATCAAAGGCGTCCCAATTTTTCTCTTTATATAAATCCAACGCTGGTTTGAGATCAGTCTCAGCTTTTTTACTAAACGGACCCAGATCTCCGCCAAGAATGCACAAACTTTTAAATGGCAGCGAATACGTCAGACAAAGACCGCCGGTCACTTCAAGCGGTTGTCCGCTAAATCCGGTGATTCCCGTCAGGTTTTCAGGATTGGGCAAATACTTAATACCGCCATCCCAGCGCCGCTCTAAATCGAAATACCAACTTTGTTCATCGAGCAGACGACGCAGTCCGGTTTGATTCTTGGTAAGAATAGCACCGAGGGGTCCCCAGGTTGCGCTGAAAAATGCTCCCGTGTGCGCGTCTTCGGTTAATTTATACGCCAGTTCAGTATTATCGGCAAATGCACGCGATTTTTCCGCCTCGCCAAGTAAATGAAAGGCAATCGCTGCCACCGCATCTTTATTGGCACTCGATGGCGATCGATCCCACGGTGGATTATCACCATAGGGGATGGTGCCTAGGCCAGCGAAGCGCCCGAAGAAATGGTTTGCGCTGGCCATAGACTTGGGATCAACCTCGACTCCGCATTGATCCATCAGCACTAAGGAAAGAAAACAGACGACGCCCATGATATTGAGTTCGCCGTAGCCCCCAGGGACACCGCCCGGTGACATTCCGTGAGTCCAACTTCCGCTTTTGGTAATTCCGGCGGCCATTTCCTTCGCGTAAAATTGCAACCGAGGAAGCACTGCAGCGTCACCAGTGGCCAAATAATACTCCGCGAGAAACAGCGAATTATAGCCGTAAGACCATGAACTTCCCCCTTCGCCTGGGTCTTGATTGATGCGTCCATAAGCACAACGACGAGCGGCTTCTTGATCTTCGGGTGCAGACGAGGACAGCAAAAAAAGACCATTGATAGATGAATAAACCGAACCACCGACAATCCCATCTGCCGGCTGCCGATCTCGTAGCCAGCGCAGGGCCTGATCGCGAATGATCAATGATTTTTTGCAATCAAATGGCCAGGTTGGTGACCGCCCGCCAATAGGTTTAATTTTGACCGTAACTTTTCTTTCGTCGCCGCGATGACCAACCTGAAATACCAGAGTGCCGTCAGCCGCTTCGGCCTTGTTGATCTCCTTGCCTAGCATCACTCGCGGATCAACCACCGGAAAGGTGTTCCCGTTGACGCCAAAAATATAATCGCCTTTTTTGAGCAAGCCGTCCGCAGGCGAACCGGCTTCGACGGACTCGATATAAAATCGATTGAGGTAAATCCACCCCATCGCGCCCGTTGGCCCCAGACTGGTTTGCCATTCGCCATCGACGTGTTGCGAGGTGACTTCAAGGTATT
>JAYURJ010000247.1:0-2953 GCA_043756275.1 Betaproteobacteria bacterium
AGCAATGCAGACAAATCTGGTGTCGGTGCCATCGCAGGAAGCGCGCTGATGGTAAGAGTCGAGGTTTATCTGTCCACGAAATCGCGTTTTGGCGAGCAGCGCTCGTCTTCGCGCTGTCGGCGGGGTGCTTCGCATTGGTTTTAGCCGCAACCGAATTTTGGAAAAACTTGAAACGCATAATGGCACCGCAATTGCCACAACGGTGAGTTTTAGCCTTTGCTCTCAGGCCTTATCCGCGAGGGCCAGCTCACATTCCGGCGCGCACTGGCTCGCATGCGGCAGACAAGGAAAATAGAGAAACGACCGAGCTGCGTCGCATTCCCCGCTACCGGGTCATTCGCGAATGTACGCTGCCCGGCCGCGCAGCGCACGCACGCTGTTCATGACCGAAATTTTCAGCGCCTGGTTGTGCGCTGTCTCCGCGATCAACGGCACAGCGTGCCGCGCCAGCAACGCTGGATTGTTTTTGTAGATGACGTTCTGATTGATCGCGGCTTTGACGCTCAGTTGCAGTGCGCCACGACGAATCGGCTTGGTGGCGCAGCGAAATATTTGCACCTGATTGATCAACTTGATCACCGTTTCTGCGTCCGGAGCCTCGGTGAGCAAAATGGCGATTATTAGCGGATACTGCGTTTTCAGAACTCGCAGCAACTCTGTGGTGTCTTCGTTGTTAACGTGAGTGTCGGTGATGATGACTGAAATGTCGTGCTTTTCAAGAATTTCGATGGCCTGCGCGATGTTGCTTGCGCCGTACACACCGTAAACGTTCTGGAACATCGCTGATATTGAATTGATCACATCCCGGTTGTCGTCAATCACCAGAATGGCCGCAGCCGGTGCCTCCTGCTCAGCTTTTTCAGCCCTCCCCGACGGGGGCAGGGCGGCGGGGGCCCGCGCCGTATTGCGGGCGATTTCGGCGGCCTGTGCAATGATTTCCTTGATCTCGGTGTGATCCCACGGCTTGTTGATGTAGCGAAATACTTCGCCGTCATTAACGGAGCCGACAATGGCGGCCAGATCGGAATAGCCCGTGAGCAAAATTCGCATGGTGTTCGGCGAAAGCAGGCGAACCTTCGACAGCAACTCAATGCCCAGCATCCCCGGCATGCGCTGATCGCTCACGATGACGTGAATATGCAGCGCCATGATGATTTTCATCGCTTCGTCCGCGCTGGTCGCAATGTGCACTTCGTAGCTCTGATGAAAAATCGTGCGTAGCAGGGTGACAATCCGCTCTTCGTCATCAACAAACAGTATGCGTAGTGGGGCTTCGTTCATTGCTGCAAAATCTCGTCGTTAGGTCGTTACGGCTAATGTGGCAAAAAACTCCACAAACCCAAACACTACCCGCTGCACCCGCCGTGAAAGCGAAGGGAGAGGTCTGTTGCTATGGGCAACCCGTTCAATTGCCATGCCAATAGCATGCCGACAGATTATTGCATTAACGTTCGTAAATTGGGGGCGATTTCTTTGACAAAAAGATGCGTGTCATGCACTTGTCTTGTTGGCAGCAGTATTGAGAAGGTCGTGCCCACTCCCGCCTCAGTGTCGACCATAATTTTGCCGCCGTGCGCCTCGATAATTTTGTAGGAAATTGACAAGCCCATACCACTGCCCTCACCAACAGGTTTGGTGGTAAAAAAAGGGTCAAAAATCTTGGGCAATGCGTCGCTGGGTATTCCGCTACCGTCATCTTGAATTTCAATACGCACCGTTTTAGCGTCGTGCAGTTCGGTGCGAAGAATGAGATTGCCGCTCTCGCGCATGGCGTGTGCCGCATTGGTGATGATATTCAAAAACACCTGATTGATCTGCGACGGTGAACACACGATTTCCGGCACTTCAAGATACTCGGTGGTCACCGTGACCCTGTTCTTGAGCAGGTTCCTGACCAACAGTAAGGTGCTATCTAGCCCCTTGCGTACGTCAAAGTTTGCGATGGTTGCGCGATCGAGCCGGCTGAAATTTCTCAGATTCGACACAATTTCAGAAATTTGCCCGATGCCGTGCGAGCCATCACTGAGCATTGAGTGAATCTCTTCAAAGCGTTTGTTTTCAACCACATCCCGAGATAACGCGGCTACTTTCAGGTACTGCGCGTTGAGCGCTTGTCGATCCGCACTTTTGTCGCGCAGCGATACCGCAAACCGGTGGCTGCTCTCGACCAGGTCATGCGCCTTTTCAAGGTGCTCCTTCATCACGTCGAGCGTGCCCTTAACGTATGCCAGCGGCGTGTTGATCTCATGAGCAATGCCCGCCACCATTTGCCCAAGCGCTGACATTTTTTCTGACTGCACCAGTTGAATTTGTGACTCTTTAAGTTCAACGTTGGCGCTGCGAAGGGCGAGGTTGGCGCGGTCTAATTGTTGGAAGCTACGAAACAACCGCCATGCAAGATACGCCAGCAGCATCAGTAGACACACCGAGTACGCGATCAGTAACTGCCGGTAAAACTGCTGGTCAGGCAGGCGTAGCGCTTGCGACCTGCCGTAGGCATCAGTGAGTTCATCAATTTTTTTTGCAGTCGGCAACGACGACAACTCGTTCAACAGGTTGGGGCCAACCTGCTGCTGTTTGAGCGTGATTCCAATGTGTGCGAGCAACACGTCGACCGATTCTTTAACCTCGGTTGGATACAGTTCACCGCGCTGGCGAATGGTGACAATTTTTTGCGCAATCTGTGCTGCAAGCACAGTATCGGGCGTGAGGTTGTAGGTCAGCGTTTGCGAAAAAATGCTGGTGACCATTGTCTCAAGCTCGGCCAGCTTCGCGCCGACGACGCCGACGCGTCTGGCCGTCGTCATCACGTCCTCGGCAGCGGTAGGCAAAAAATGGGTGGAGTTGCGATAGATCGAATTTTGTGACTTGAAGCGCTCAATCACAGCAATCTTGTTGGCCATCGTAGCCTGAAGCGCCTTAAGCATCGCTACCGGCTCGGTCGAGTGCGCCG
>JAYURJ010000248.1:0-2940 GCA_043756275.1 Betaproteobacteria bacterium
ATCGGCACCTCGCACGGCGCGTACAAATTCACACGAAAGCCCACAGGCGACATTCTGGCGATTGACCGCATCAAGGAAATTCACGCGCGTATTCCAAACACCCATCTGGTGATGCATGGTTCCTCAAGTGTGCCGCAGGATTTGCTCAAAATCATTCGCGACAACGGTGGCGAGATGAAAGAAACGTATGGCGTGCCAGTTGAGGAAATTCAGGAAGGCATCAAACACGGCGTGCGCAAAATCAATATCGATACCGATATTCGTTTGGCCATGACGGCAGCGGTGCGCAAATTCATGAATGAAAATAAATCACATTTTGATCCACGTGATTTTCTCAAGCCCGCGCGTGCGGCGGCGAAGGAAATTTGCAAGCAGCGGTATGAGCAGTTCGGTTGCGCGGGACAGGGATCGAAAATCAAGTCTGTCAGCTTGTCAGCCATGGCGGCAAAGTATGCAAACGGGGAGTTGCGCGCAGTCATCAATTAAATTTGCGCCGGTTTTGTATAGTCCATGTTTGAGTCCTCCATCACATCGCTTCCCCTCATCGCCCGCGGCAAAGTGCGCGACATCTACGCCGTCGGCGACGACAAATTGTTGCTCGTCACCAGCGATCGTCTGTCGGCCTACGACGTAATCCTGCCCTCCCCGATCCCGCACAAAGGTGAAATTTTAGTTGCGCTGGCCAACTTCTGGTTCGAAAAACTGAAACACATCGTGCCGAATCAATTGACTGGTATCGATCCGGAAACCGTCGTCGCGTCGAATGAGCGGGATCAAGTGCGTGGCCGCGCGATTGTCGTGAACAAATACAAGGTGCTGCCGATTGAAGCCGTGGTGCGCGGCTATCTCGAAGGCTCTGGCTGGAAGGAATATCAAGAATCGCAATCGGTGTGCGGGGTGAAATTACCCGCCGGATTGCAGCGGGCATCAAAGTTATCGCAGCCGATTTTTACGCCCGCCACCAAAGCCAAAGCTGGTGAGCACGACGAGAATATCGATTTCGCCACCTGCGAAAAAATCATCGGTGCCGCGCGGGCGAGTGAGGTGCGCGACACCGCGATTCGCCTCTACTCGGAAGCCGCTGCATTCGCGCTCACCAAGGGCATTATCATCGCCGATACCAAGTTCGAGTTCGGTCTCAATGCGGAAGGCACATTGCATGTCATCGATGAAGTGCTGACACCGGATTCTTCGCGCTTTTGGCCGCTTGAAAGCTATCAGGTTGGCCAATCGCCAGAGAGCTTCGACAAGCAATACATCCGCAACTGGCTGGACGCGATCAACTTCAATCGCAAGCCGCCGGCACCCGATGTGCCTGCTGACATTGCGCAGAAGACCAGTGACAAGTATCGCGAGGCACTGCGCAGGCTCACCGCTTGAAGGGCTGGTCCTGACGCGGCGAATTCAGTAACGGCGGACGATGCGTCGCCAAGCCCAGCAACATGCCCACGGCCGCGCCAAAAAATTGCACCGTGTGCCGAAAGAAAAAATCGTCAGTCATATTGCGCAAAAACACGCCAGCGACCAACGCGACGCCGCAGAGTCCGGCGAGCTTCTGCAACCCATCCAATCGTGCTCTGGTAAAAAACACCCCGCCCAATGCGGCGAACAAGGCAACAATTACAGCCGCACCAGTCACGCCAAGTTGCAGCATATAGTCGAGCACCACATTGTGTGCATGCTGAACATAGTGCTTAAGCCAGGGTGTCTCAAGACGCGCAACTAATGCGTCGCCAATTTCAGGATTCGCATAGCCACGACCAGTCCACGGGCGTTCACCGATCATGTCGATTGCCGCGCGAAAGATTGGCGCGCGATTGTCTTGCAGCATAAATGTCAGCGGCCCGGTGCCACTTGGTGCCTGTGTTTGGGCGCGAAATTGCATCGCTGCGACCATGAACGCAACCAACACCGCGAGCAGCAACAGCACCACAACAAACGAACGTGTGCGTATGTGCGGAGGTGCGCGCGAAGTGGCGCGTTGGCTCGTGGCCACCAACATCGGCGGCACCAACATGCAGGCAAAACAAACCCAAACGGTCCGGTTGCCAGACAGCCATGCCGAGATCAGCAAACACGGTAGCGCGATGACCAATATCACCACCGCGCGTCGTCGCCACGGGCGCGCCGCAAACAACAGCACCGCCAGCAGCGGTGCCAGCGTCACAATCCATGCAGTCAGCAAACCGACGGTGACGTAGTCGGTTTGCTGTGCGGTGGCCAGCGGATCGAACGGCCTGCGGATGATCAGAATGGTCAACACGATCAGGCCCGCCGTTAGCACGCAACCCCAGCGCATCATGTCAGCGCGCGTTCGCGTCAACGCATAAAAAACCAGGCACGCAAGTATCGGCGTGAGGATGTCGCGCTTCACAACCGATAGGCTTTCCAGCGGCGATGGACTCAAAAACGACCACAGCGATGCCGACAACAACCATGCAAGAACCGCCACACCAAGCACTTTGTGCGGCGGCAAAAGCGTTTGCAACTGGCCCGCACGCCGATAGGCAAACACTATCGCCAGCCCTGCCACAATCAGCATCGTCCCGCGCAGGCCCGCACTGGCGCGAAACGGCGCGACGAAAATCGCGATGCCCGCTGCAACAGATGCAAACCGTATCAGGCGCGGCGTTGAAAAAAATGCGAGCAGCATGGAGATGATTGAGCGGCGCGGAAAATCGCGAGACACGCCTTGTCGCCAACGACTGGGACAAGGATGCTAACGAGAGGATTGGTGAATGGCGAATTTATTACTGGAGCGCAGATTGCGTCCGCCATTGTACTGGACGGATTCGGCGCGCTCTGCTGTTGTGCAGTGTCGGCAGGCAACATACAAATTAACAAACTCTGATATGTATTGACCTGTCAAATGTATCTGATTTGGTTGATGTTTTCCTGTTTGTATTGTTGAAGCAATGTGCTGAACGCAGAGCGGGCGGC
>JAYURJ010000249.1:0-2939 GCA_043756275.1 Betaproteobacteria bacterium
AGCTTCGTAGGTATCGGTGATCGTTGATGTGCCAACTTCAAAATTTCGCTTGGCTTGCGCGAGCTGTTCATTGATGGCGGTTTTTTGCGCGCCCGAAAGTGCCACATTGTCGCGCGCCAAGAGCACGTCGAAATACGCTTGCGCGGTACGCACGATCAGGCTCTGGGCGGCATCGGCAAACACGGCTTCTGACTGCCTGGCCTGCAGGCCCGCTTGTCCGTAAGAGATCCAGTTTTGCATGCGAAACAAAGGCTGGGTAAGACTCAACGTGTAGCCATTGGTATTGAAATCGGTGGCTGGAAAGCCCTCGGTCTGCCGATGGTTACGATTGAACGATGTCGACAGCGACAGCGATGGTAAAAAATTTGTCGCGCGCGATTGCGGAACGATTTCCTTGCTCGCATCAAACGCGAATCGCGCCGAGGAGTACACCGGGTCCTGCGCCTGAGCGTCGCGGTAGACATCCATCAAGTCAGCGGCAATTGCTGATGTACCGATGAAACAACCAGCGACGAGGACGGCAGATATTTTCAGTTTCATGTTTTCACGTTTCTGGTCGATCTCGACCGTGGGTGTTGAGACTAAGCTGAGTCTGGGTTCAGGCAAAGCCGACAAAAGATGTTGACGTGTTGATGGCTGAGGACAGTTTTGGTCGTGATCAATTCTCAATACAACGGCACGCGCGCATCGACCTCACGCGACCATGCATCAATGCCACCTTGTAAATTATGCAGGTTTTGAAAGCCCATCCGCTCTAAAAATGCGACGACTTGCAGACTTCGCGTGCCGTGATGACAAATTACGACCGTGGGATGCGATCTGTCGAGCGCATCCACCTCGTTCGGGATGGTACGCATCGGCATCAGTTCGCTGCCGTCGATACGCGCCAGCTGGAATTCCCAAGGCTCGCGTACATCCAGAAGGCGCGGTCGTGCCTGCGGATTTTCTTCCATCATGTTGTGCAATTGTTGAACCGTAAGCTCACGCATTGGCCGCTCAGAAATCGAAACGCGACGGTTGCTTTGCATTAATCAGCGGCGCAACTACCGTTTCAAAAATCTCAGCCGCAGCAACTGCACTGGCGCTGGTGCGGGTGAAGAGCGTCGCTTTCATGACTGGCGCATCACCAACGATGGCAAACATGCGGCCATTTTCGGCTAACGCGTCCAGATAGGCTTGCGGCACTATAGGGACTGAACCGGTCAGCACGATGATGTCGAATTTTTCGTCCGCACCAATACACGCTGTCGGCGACTGACCTGCGTCACCGGTTTTAAGGATCACATTGGTGATGTTGGCGGTCGCAAGATTGGCGGCAGCTTGACGCGAAAACGTGTCGAAATATTCGATGCTTGTGACCATCGCGGCGCGGCTGGCGAGGAGTGCCGTCAGATAGCCGCTGCCGGTGCCGATTTCGAGCGCGCGGTCGCTTGGTGTGGGTGCGAGCTCCTGAACGACGCGGGCCTCCATTTTGGGAGTCATCATGAACTGTCCATGACCTTCCCCGAGAGGGATTTCCATGTCGCTGAACGCGATGCCGCGATATGCAGCGGGCACGAAATTTTCGCGCTTGACCTGAAACAGCAAGTCGAGCACGCCCTGATCCAACACCTCCCAGGTGCGGATTTGCTGCTCGATCATATTGAAACGTGCCTGCTCAATGTCCATGGTCGTTACTTTTGCCAGTTGTCGCTATGCGTTGAATGGGTGAATGATTCGCCCCTGCGCCCCTGCGCTCCTGCGCTCCTGCATTCATACACTTACGTTCATGCACTTAACTTGTGCTTTGAAAAAGCCTACGCATAAGCCACATTATTTTAGCAAATCGGCCTGTGCCGCCGTGAAATGTCATTCCGGCCTCGCACGCGCGGCAGTGATCTTGCTGATGTTGCCGGGAATATCCGCGAGCAGCCCGCGCACAAACAGTTCCGTGTGCGCTGTCAAATAGGCATCCGGATCCATTTTGTCGATGCCACATAAATCAAACGAATTGCGCCAGATCATCAGCATGACGACAGGTGCCACGCAAATATGCGGCGTGTGTATGAGCTCGGTGGGGCGAAACTCGCCGGAGTCGATACCGCGTTGAATGGCAGCGGTGAACAGCGCCAGACCTGGCGCGATTACTTCGTCATGATAAAACTTGGCCAGCTCGGGAAAATTTCCGGCTTCAGACATCATCAGCTTGGAGATACCCGCCAACTTTGTGGCCCCTATTTCATGCCACCAGGTTTTCACCAGCAGACGCATTAAATCTGCGCTGCTGCCCTGATAGGTTCGCATGCGATCTTCAAATGCGGCGATACGGGACGAGATTCCCTCCCGAACGACGGCCTTGAAGAGATCGTCCTTGCTATCGAAATAGAGATAGAGCGTGCCTTTGGAGACACCGGCAAGTTTGGCGACATCATCGAGGCGGGTGGCGGCGAATCCGCGTTCGACGAACAACTCTAGCGCCGCGACCGCAAGCTCGCCGGGGCGGGCATCTTTTCGCCGTCCCCAGCGGGGCTCGATTATTTTAGAGGTGACAGACATGGGAAATTATTACTGACCACATAGTCATTAAGATACGCGAGGCAATTGCAATCGTCAAGCCGGTGGCGGGGCCAAATGCATGCATAAATGATTCTACTCGTGCGGACGGCTGCATTATTCGGACACTTCGTTCATGCGCGCCGTGTCGCCGCGCATTGCCGTGCGGCGCAAATTGGGTTAAGTTGTTACTCGTACGCAGGGGTTCCGTTAAACGTTTCGAGCAATGCGCGTTGCGAAAGTCACTTCCCCTCACCCCAGCCCTCTCCCGAGGGAGAGGGTGAGAAGTGGCGAAGCGCAAGCGCTACGCTAGAAAGGTGGGGCGGATGAGATAAACCCTTTGAACCTGATCCGGATAACACCGGCGTAGGGAGCGTGAATCGGCCCGTTTCTGGTTCAGCGCTCCC
>JAYURJ010000250.1:0-26325 GCA_043756275.1 Betaproteobacteria bacterium
GGGCCGATCAATTGGGCGCTCGAATCGGAAAGTGCGATGCGTGAATTGGCTTCCACCAAGTTGTCGCGACCAACACGTTCGGTCATCAATACCTGATACGCCGCCCAGCCGATGATGCTGCCAAGCCCGACCAAAAAGCCCACCACGTACAGCACCGACATCGACAGAAAACCGAACCACGCTGCGACCGGAACCGCGAGCAAGGCCAATCCCCGGCCGACATCGGCCATGATGATAAGGGGTAATTTTCTTGAACGATCCACCAGCACGCCGGTAAACAGGCCAAACAGCGTGTATGGCAGCGCTTCCACCGCCGTCAAAATGCCCATTTCCAGCGGTGAGGCGTTCAACATCAGCGCGGCGGTGAGCGGTAACGCTAAAAACGTTACCTGCCCGCCGAAATGCGTGATCGTCAGCGACATCCAGAGCGTGCGGAAATCCCGGCTCCGCCAAAGTTTGCCGAAATACTTGTCCAGCCGATGTTCTTGCGTTGTCATTATTATTCTTTCCCAACTTGTCGCGCAGTTTGGCTGCGCGTTACCGACCCAAGATTACAAATGGGCCAACAAAAAGTGACGGGAAATATGGTTCCGGTAAGATTGCCCGCCGTTTGGTTCCGGCGAGGGCCTTGCAGAAAGGCGCTACCGGACTATGTGATTGCGATACTCGCGGTGCCGATGTCGTGGGATCGTTTCGGCACTGGAAGCAGTCGGATGAAAACGCGTCCATCACGCATGCCGCCAACGACACCGCCCGCCTGAGCTACCGGCAGCGCGCGCATTGCGAAATTTGTGTGGATATTGGACACGGAAAACCCCTGCGAATGAAATGTGTGAAACGAAGTTTAGCGCAGTTCGTCGCGACTGTAAAACACAATAGCGGCACATGCGAATGACGGGCGGGCCATCACAGTGTGATTTGCAGCGTGATCCGGATGGTTTTATTAGTTCGATTTCCTTTAAGTCCGGCAGGCTGCTAGAGTCGGGGCATGACAAATTCAATTGCACCAACCGTTTCATGGCTTGCTTACTGTCGTGGTGGATTCGAACCCGATCTGGCCGCCGAATTTACGTCGCGCTTCGGCGCGACACCGCGCACGCTGGTAGCGACACCCTTAAGCGGCTTTGTTCTAGCCTCGTTTTTGCAGAAGGATGCAAAGCGCGCAGCCTCGCTTGCTGATTGGCGCGACTGGGTTTTTGCCCGACAAATGCTGCGCGCCAACGCCGAACCGATTGAGCTCAAAACAAATGATCGTGTCACACCCATCGTCGCTGCTGCCAAAGTCTGGCTGGCACAGCAAAACCTTGCGAGCGTGGGCGCACTGTGGGTCGAGTATCCCGACACCAACGACGGCAAGGCGCTTTCAAAGCTGGCGCAGGCGCTGCAATTGCGCATCGGCGCAGAACTGTCGTCGGTTGGCCTGCTGACCAAAAATGAAACTGCGCCGCGCCTGCATGTATTGCTCACGCCTGACCGCGAGGCCTTTCTGGCGCTCGCTGATCCTCTGAGTGCATCGTCATGGCCGCTGGGTATTGCGCGACTGAAAATGCCGCGCGATGCGCCGAGTCGCTCCACATTGAAGCTGGCCGAGGCATTGCACGTATTTGTGGGTGGCAATGAGGAGCGCATATTGCGTCCCGAAATGAAGGCGGTTGACCTCGGTGCCGCACCCGGCGGCTGGACCTGGCAACTCATCAATCGCGGCCTGCACGTGACGGCAGTGGACAACGGCACACTCAAGGGTGACCTGGTCGATAACGCACTGGTTAAGCATTTGCGCGAAGACGGATTCCGTTACAAGCCAAAGCGACCGGTCGACTGGATGGTTTGCGATATGGTCGAGCAGCCGGCGCGCATCGCCGCATTGGTCGCGACGTGGTTTCGCGAAGGCTGGACTGAGCGCTGTATTTTCAATCTCAAATTGCCGATGAAAAAGCGGCTGGAAGAAGTCAACAAATGTCGCGCCGTCATTGAGCACGCATTGCAGATGACCGGACGCGAATACGAGATCAGGATCAAGCAGCTTTATCATGATCGCGAAGAAGTGACCGGCTTTTGCAGACTGGTGCCGCGGTCGGAGCGTTAGTGTCGTGACACAGCAATAGCGATGCGAATAAAACGGATGGATTTTTTCGCAGGGCAAGGCGCGAGGAGGCGACCCCGGCTTACTACCCGACACCATTTTGGCTGAATTGCGTCGGCATGATTTGCCCGGCAGCGCGTTGATGGTGGAGGTGACGGAGACCAGCGTGGTCACCGATCCGATACTTGTGTCAGAAAGTTTGCAGGCCCTGCGCAATCAGGGCGTGCACGCGGCGATTGATGATTTCGACAAAGGGTTTTCAAGCCTCATTCAGCTCAAGCGGTTGCCGATTGATGCACTAAAGATTGACGGCTCTTTCATTCGCGATCTGGCGGTGGATCGAGACGACGCCGCGATTGTCAACGCCATTATTGGCCTTGCGCACAATCTTGAATTAAAAGTGATTGCCGAGTGCGTAGAAACGCAAGATCAATTGGCATTCCTGAAAAAGAGCGGCTGCGATGAAGCACAGGGATACTTGTTTTCGCGTCCGGTGCCGGCGGATGAGTTTGCGACGAAATTTCTACGGCAGGATTCTTCACCAATATCGGTGTGAGGCCGGTCAATAAAAACGTGTGGCAATTTTTGTCGGCGTGGTTTTCAAAGTTTATAGCTTGAAATTTACCTCGGTTTCGTAAGTGCGGCCGTCGGTTCTCGGATTGAATTTCCAGCGCGACAGTGCCTGCGTGACGGCGCGATCAAACACGCGGGCAGGCTTGGCCTCAACGATGACGACACTTGATACGGTTCCCGCTGCGGTAATGATCAATCTTGCCCGCACACTGCCGGACTCAATGCCTGCACGCATCGCGTCACGCGGAAAATCCGGCTGCTCACGCGACACCACGGTGGCCGTGGACGCAACGTCTTTTGCCGGCGTTGGGCGTGCAGTCGGCGCAGCGCTGGCGACAACATTGGCCGCAGCTGCACCCGGTGGTGGCGCGACCGGAACAGCCGCAGCGACGGGCGCCGGGGCGGCAGGCTTGGCCTCAACAACAGGCGGTCTGGCTTCGGCGGGCGCGGCGGCCAGTGCGGAGGGTGCGGAGGGTGCTGAGGGCGCTGCGGTTGCCCTCGGTGCATTTTCCTTCAACGATTTTAAATCAGACATGTAATCGACAGATTTACGCGGCACAAACACATCGGGTTGCGCCTGCTGTTTTTGCTCGACCGATTTGAGCCGTTCGGCAGTAGTGGTAACCGTCTCCGCTTTTTGGCAGGCGGCTATCACACAGCTAAAGGCCAGTATCAACAACAACTGTGCGTAGCGACCTGACACCAGCACAGACAAGCTGTTCATATTCATCAATTGCAGGCTTTCCGTAGCGTTGAGTGTCCGGTACAAACCGACATTAGCCCCGCGGGTGATCGATTATTCTAATTCAGAAAAATTATCTGGCCGGACGCATGACGACGGTCACGAGCGCGAACAGGCTGGTGTCCAGATCCTCGACCGTTTCGCCTTTTTCGTTTTGATCCCACTTAAGCAGGCGACCCATTTTCCGCGCTGCCTCGTGATCGACAGTGTCCAACGCCATCACTTTCAATCCGGCTTTTTCGTATTGCTCACGGCTGAACGGCGAACGGCCATCTGCCATCGGCTTGTATTTTTCCTTGGGGCCGGCCGGCTTCGGGTGCAAGTTATAGATCACCAGCTTGCCGCCGGGTGCCAGCGTGTTGAATATCGCGGCCAGAAACACCTGATCGCTGACACCAAGATCAATCAACTGGCGTTTGTCATCGACTTTGCGTTCAGGCTTCAAATAGCCGCGCTTCAACGTATTTTTAGACAAGATGAGGTCAATGCCACCGCCCACCTTGTCGACAATCTTTTGGTCTTTGGGCCAGAAACCCTGCGCGAGGGTGATCGACCCCGGAGAACCCCGGCCCCAACGAGACCTGGTGACACCTGATGCCGGCGGGATTGCTCCCTGGTCTGCTGCATCGGCATACAAAGCGGCAAGATAGCTGTCAGGGTCCACTCCGATCACCTCAGCGCCAAGGCTCGCCAACAGACGCAGATGACCAATGCTGCCATAGCCGAAATCGAGGATGCGTTTGCCGGCCAGGTCGTTAAAATTCTGGTCTACCGCAAAATCCAGTGCACGCACATACGCCAGCGGAGAGCCGTATTTTGTATAGTAATAACGAAACTCATCGAGCTGCACTGCCGATAGCTGCGCGCGGCGTGCTTCGGGCAACGTGGCCTTAGCCAATGGTGAAAAATATTCGCGTGTGACTTCATTGACATATGCTTTGCGCGGCGCGATCTGCGGCAAGGCATTGGTCGCGGCCAGAAAACTGCGGGCGAGATTGCTTTGCGCGAGCGGTTGCAATAATGCCGCCTCATTCATAAGTCGCCGTTTTGTCGGACTGATATCCGCTTCTGCTACTGCGGTTGCCCTGACAATGCCCGGCTCACTGCGCACAGTCACGCCCGAGCGAGGCTGGGCAGCGCAGCCGGCGAGCATCAGCAAAGTCAAATAGAGCAGTAAACGCAGATGCGGGGTCATGTGGTGGCCAGATGTGTTGAACGAAAAAATGACGCGCTACGATTGTGTCGGTGACTAATCAACTGATGTTGCAGGCTGCACGATAAACCGTTTGTGCGCCCATAGATTTAACGCGCCCAGCACCAACAAATCAAGCAGACAGTAAAGGGCACCGGCTGAAAACGGCGGATTTGCGGCACTGATATTGAGCCACGGCGTGGTATCGATCCAACGCCAATTCCCCAACGCGGTGCCGTATAACTCCATTGCCAGCGCAATCACGAACATGGTCGCATAGAGCATTCGTGCGCGGCTGAAAATCATGCAAATGCCGAATACGCAAAACAGTAGCGCGCCAAACTGGTCAAAGCCGACTGTCCAGGCAAAGCCCGCGTAGATAAAGGCTCCCCAAGGAAAAATAGCCTGAAAGGCGCGCCCCTGCTTGTGTTTAAGCAGTTTTTGCGAAATGATCAATCCCAGTGTCATTAATAATGCGTGACCCGGCGGCACAAACAGCGGGACGTTCAGGAATTGATAATCGTACAACCCCCACACCAGCGAGAGGATGACTTCACCAATACCTGCGATGACCGTGCACAGAATCAGTACACGGCGCTCTTCCATGCCGCCGCTTTTGTAGAGCCACGCCCACACACAAGAGGTCCAGAAGACCGCCACCCATTGGCCAGTCCAGCCGAACATGGCGTCAATGGCCAATCCGCCGGTGATGACGAAAACAATGTTCAGTGCCGCCCAGCGTGGCGCATGCTGCCACACTCTGGCATGCAGCGGCAATTGACCATCAATGTTCAAGCGTGAGTCCTTCGAGCGCAATGCCGGGTTGTTGCCCGGAAATCAAATCGCTCACCACTTTTGCACAGGCACATGAAAGCGTCCAACCCAATGCGCCATGGCCCGCATTCAGAAATAAATTGCTGATCGGTGAGCCACCCAAAATTGGCGTGCCCTTCGGTGTGGCCGGACGCAAACCGCACCACGGTTTAAGATCGGCGGTGTAGTCGCCCGCGTTCGGGAAAACCGCTTTCGCCTGCGCGATCAGCAACGCCACACGCACCTTGTCCAGCGTCGTGTTGTAGCCTGCGATGTCTGCCATGCCTGCGATACGAAGTTCATCGCCCAGCAGCGCATAAACCACCTTGTAGGCGCTATCGGTGACACTGATGCGCGGTGCACTGGCATAACTTTTTGCCGCACTGGTATCGAGCGTAAGGCTATATCCCTTCAGCGGGTAAATCGGCAGATAAAACCCCAGCTTTTTCGCGTGCCACGCATTGGCGGCACCCATCGCCATGACAACGACATCGGCGTCGATATCGCCATTGGAAGTGCGGATGGCGTCAATACGCGTGCGGGATTGGTCGCAGACTAACTGCGTCACGCTCGTCGAGGTGAGAAACGTCACGCCGCGCTTGCGCAGCAGCGCTTCCATGGCCACACAAAAATCGTGGCAGTCGCCTGCGTCTTCGGATGGCGTATGAATGCCGCCCACCACACGATTACTGATGTGCTGTAGTGCCGGTTCCAGCGCCAGACACTGATTGCCATCGAGCGCATTTTGTTCGCTGCCAAAGGCGCGCTGAAAATCGAGGGTTCGCTTAGCACCATCAAATGACGCATCGTCGGAAAAAATGACCAGCTTGCCGTTGCGGCGGTAGTCAAACGTGATGGGCTCGGCGGCGACTATTTTGTGAATCAGGTCGCGACTGTAATAGGCCAGACGCAATAAATGTACGGTGGAAATTTCCGCCTGCGGGCGGTTGCAGGCGCGCACGAAGGCCAGGCACCAGCGCCATTGATCGAAATCAAATTGCGGGTAAAGGCGCAGCGGCGAATCGGCGCGCAGCAACCAGGGAGGAATTTTCGGCACCACGCCGGGTCCCGCCAGCGGTGCGACGTAGCTGTACGATAACTGCCCGCCATTGGCGTAGCTGGTTTCAAGTCCGGCCTCTGCATTGCGCTCGACGACGGTGACGCGATGACCGGCTTTGTTCAGATAGTAGGCGGAGGTAATGCCAACAATGCCGGCCCCCAAAACAACAACGTGGGCCACGTCACTTCAACGCTTGAAGGAGGTTATTAAAATCATCCGTCCACACCCGCAGCGACGGCTGCGGCGGAATGATATAAGTGCCATCAAGGATTTCTGGTTTTAGCAGCAGCGCTTTGTCTTTACTCAGCAATACCCAATCACTCGTCGTTGAGCCGTCGTCGTAACTATCGCGCACCCAGGCAACATTGAGGCCGCGTTTTTCGGCGATCATATTCACCACCGGCTTGAGATCAAGAAAACGGTTTGAAACATGAAAGGCGATCACGCCATTTGGCTTCATGTGTTTTTCATAAATCTGCAACGCTTCGAGCGTAATCAAATGCACCGGGATTGAATCGCTTGAAAACGCATCAATGGCCAGCACATCAAAATTTTGCACGGGCTCGCGTTCAAGATTGAGGCGCGCGTCGCCGAGCGAAATTTCGATCGTTGCTTCAGTATCTTTGAGATAGGTGAAATCCCGTCGCGCAATCGTGACGACATCCGGATTGATCTCGTAAAACCGGTAGGTGTCGCCCTTGTCGCCGTAGGTGGCGATGGTGCCAGTGCCCAGACCAATAATGCCGACCTTTCGCGCGTTGCCGGGAGCCAGTTTTTCTTTGAGCAAGATAATGCGCCCGATGCCGGAATTGGTTTTGTAGTAGGTCGTCGCGGAACGATTGTAGGGTGGATCCATGTATTGGTCGCCGTGCAAAATCGCACCGTGCACCAACGAGCGCCTGCGGTTTTCCACGCTTGGCGGCACATATTCCTTGACCCGCAGCGTGCCGTAGAAATTGCGCGACAACACCACCACATCTTCGCGAAACTGCATCACGGTGTAGACCGCAGCAGCACCGGCAAACAGGGTTACGCCAACGCCCAGGACAACGGCACCGATGTGCACCTTGCGCCACAGCAGATAGGTTCCCATCGCAGCCAGCGCGACGATGCTGATCTCCAATTCAAAATAGGCAGGTAGCGTCAACGGCGCAATAACGCCCACCAGCAACGCGCCCACGGCCCCGCCGATTGAAATCATCAGATAGAACGTCGTGAGATAGCGCGGGTGCGGCTTCACGGCAACGAGTTCGCCATGACAAAACATGCATGCCACGAACAAGCCGGCAGAGAACAGGCCGATCTGCCAATAGAGCATAAAGTGCAAGTCCTTGTCGGCCAGCGTCCATGACATGCTGATGATCATTACCGCCAGTAAGGGTGCAAAAAGTGTTCGCTGATACCAGCCACGCGTTGCGTCTCCTGCATCCTTAACATCAAAACAAAGGATAAATGTCAGCAGATAAAGCGCCAGTGGCACCACCCACATCAGCGGAATGGACGAAATATTTTGCGTCAGATGGTTCGAGATCGCGAGCAATAGAATCGACCCCAGTCCGGAAAGCGCAATCCAGATGAGTTTGTCCCGGCCGGTTGGTCGGGCAACACCATCAACTGCGTCCTTCTGCACACTGCTGACTGATTCACGGCCGGCTTCCAGATCGGGGTGCCTTAAACCAAACCACGCCGATGCGGCAATCAATATCGCAAATACGCCGAAGCCGATCGACCAGCCGACTGCCTGCTGCTGCGTGGTAATCCATGGCTCGAACAGGAACGGATATCCCAGCAACGCAATCATCGACGCCAGATTTGAAAGCGCAAACAAGCGATAAGGGCTGGCACCGGGATAGGTGCGGTTAAACCACGCCTGCACCAGCGGACTGGTGGTGGAAATCAGAAAGTAGGGCAGGCCAATCGTGGCGGCGAGCAATAACAAAATCCGCAGGCTGGGGGATTGGGCGCCGTCCGGCTTCCAACTGGTGTCGGGAATGATTGGCAGCAGTGCAATCGCAATCACGATGAGGCCAATGTGCAGCAGCGCCTGGCGCTTGGGCGTGAGTTTTCGCGTGGTCCAGTCAGAATAGAAATAGCCGGCCAGTAGCATGCACTGGAAAAATACCAGACACGTTGTCCAGACGGCTGCCGAGCCACCGAACCAGGGCAGAATTTGTTTGGCAATAACCGGCTGCACCAGAAAAAGCAGAAAGGCCGAGACAAATACGGTGAGAGCGTAAAGAATCATGGCGGAATTGTCGCATGACTCGACGGTTTTCCTCACCGCGCACCCGCGAGCGGGTAAAATCAATGCTTAGTCCACGCGTCGCCAATAAATGCAAACTCCCCGCTCCGCATTCACCGATGGAATGCGTGATCAAGTTCCTTTCATGCTCGGTAATCTCCCGTTTGGTCTCATCACTGGTGCGGCCGCCATCAGCGCTGGCGTAGACCCGTGGCTGAGTATGGCGATGTCGGTGATCATGTTCGCCGGCGCGGCGCAGTTGGCGGCAATTTCTCTGATGGCGCAACACGCCCCAGGCGGCATCGTGGTGCTGACGGTGCTGGTGGTCAATCTGCGCATGATGATGTACAGCGCCGCGATTGCGCCGTATTTTCGACGCACGCCGCGACTGCGCAAATGGCTTTTCTCGTACCTGCTTACCGATCATGCGTTTGCGCTGTTGACGACAAAATTCGACAAGCAGCGCGTACCTGAGCATGTGGACGCCTACTATTTCGGTGCCACCATTGCCATGTGGTGTTGCTGGCAGGTGAGTGTGGCTATTGGCGTTTTTGCAGGGACCCTGGTGCCGGCCAAATGGTCTCTTGATTTTGCGATCCCGCTGGTGTTCCTCTCGTTAGTGTTGCCTGCGCTGCAAACCCGAAGCCACTGGGCTGCTGCGATTGCTGCGGGTGTTGCGGCGGCGTTTTGCACCTCGATGCCATTGAAATTGGGCCTGATCGCCGCGGCCATTACCGGTGTGCTCATTGGCGTGTTGATGGAGCGCCGGACGATTGCGCGTAATGGAGTCAGCGCATGAGTGACCCGGGTAGCTTAAGTGGGTGGGCGGCGTGGGTGACAGTGATTGCGGCGGGTCTGGTCACGCTCGGTATTCGTGCCTCATTCATCATGTTGCCAGCGGATACAAAAGTGCCTGCGTGGCTGACGAGTGGCCTGAAATATGTGGCAGTGGCAGTGTTGCCCGCGCTGATCGCGCCGGATGTGTTGTTTCGCGAACTTGCACCGGGTGAGGTATTAAACGTCTATCGCTTGATCGCGGCTGCGGTTGCGATGGCGTTTGCGCTAAAAACCAAAAGTATTTTCGGCACATTGGTTATCGGCATGGCGGTGCTGTGGCTATTGAAGTGGTGGACACCGTTCTGATGTTGCAATTAATATTGATCAGCGTACTAAGCGTCGAGGCAATCTTTTACGTTTGGCTGTGCCTCTTTCTCGACGGGCGCGGCGTGAGCAGTTCCGCGATAGCAGCACTGGTGCTGTTAATTGCGCTGTTGTGGCGTTTAAGCCATGCGCTGGGCAGCTTCGTCGTCACGAGTGCGCTGCGGGTTCGCGACGGTCGTACGCTGCCGTGGGGCAACAGCCTGACGGCATTGGCGAACGAATTTGCAGCTCGCTTTGTGTGCTTTAACTGGGCGCAGGCATTTCCAGGGCTCGCGTTGGGGCCGGACCCGCTTGGTCGCCGCGACGGTGTGCCGATCCTGCTGGTGCACGGCTACGTTTGCAACCGCGGCTTGTGGGTGGCGATGTCGAAAAAACTTGCCGCAGCCGGGTTAGGGCCGGTCTACACGGTGTCGCTGACACCACTGTTCGGCGGCATCGATACATTAGTGCCAACGCTCAATGCCAGGATCGAGGCTATTTGCGCAGAAACAGGTGCCGCAAAGGTGATGATCGTTGCCCACAGCATGGGCGGTCTGGTGGCACGCGCTTATATTGCGCAAACCGAATCATCGCGAGTAGCAAAATTAGTCACGCTGGGGTCGCCGCACCACGGCACACAGCTCACACGCCTGGGTCTTGGTATCAATGCTTCGCAAATGAGCACCGAGAGCGCATGGCTTAAGGATCTTGCCAGCCGTGAAGTAGGGCGCGTGCCGCCTGTCACGTTGTCCATTTACACATTGAATGACGACCTCGTCTATCCGCCAGAATCGAGCGTGCTTGCATGGGCCGAGAACGTGCCAGTATCTGCCATTGGCCACATGGGGCTGGTGTTTTCAGATGCCGTCGCTGACCGGGTGATCCGCCATCTGCGGTGAACTAGATCAGGGTATCGACAACAACCCGTCCAAGCGCTTAGAGTAGTGCCTTCATTCATTGCCGGGGGAATTTCGATGGGTTTAGTTGATCGCGCAAAGAACATCTGTCTCACGCCAAAAATAGAATGGCCCGTAATCGCGGGCGAATCGTCCACCACCGGCGGTTTGATGACCGGATACGTTGTGCCACTGGCCGTGATCAGTCCCATTGCCGGATTTATCGGTGGCTCCATCATCGGCCATACGCTGCCCTTTATCGGCACGTATCGCACCCCGATGATTGCGGGCATTGGCCTGGCCATTTTTATGTTCGTGATGGCGATTGTGGGTGTATTCATTCTCTCGCTCATTATTAATGCGCTGGCACCATCGTTTGGCGGAGAGAAAAACGATCAGCAGGCGCTGAAAGTCGCTGTCTATGCGTATACGCCGGCCTGGGTGGCGGGTGTGTTCACGATCATTCCGTTTCTGGGCTGGCTGCTGGCGTTGTTGGGTGCGCTCTACAGTTTATATTTACTGTATCTCGGCCTGCCAAAGCTTATGAAGTGCCCGGAAGAAAAGTCGATTGGCTATACGGTCGTGGTTGTTATTTGCGCCATTGTGCTCTCGGTCGTCATCTCGGCCATCGGCGCACTGATTGTGGGCATGGGCGCTGCAGGAGCGGGTGCACTTGGTGCCCGCGCTTCAGCGACGTCAATCCAGTTTGATAAGGATAGCCCGGTGGCCAAGCTGGAGCAGTTTGGCAAGAGCATGGAAGATGCGGGTAAAAAAATGGAAGCCGCGCAAAAGAGCGGCAATCAGGAAGAGGCCATGAAAGCGGCGATGGCAGGCTTGGGCACGGTGTTGGGCGGCGGTAAATCGGTTGAGGCGGTCGACATTGAAAAATTGAAACCACTCATTCCGGAAACATTCGCTGGGTTTGCAAAGAAATCCAGCCGAAGTGAAAAAAGCGGCGTGGGTGGTTTGATGGTGTCAAAGGCCGAAGCGAAATATGGCGATGACGCGGGCAAAAGTATCGAACTCGAAATCACCGACATGGGTGGGGCCAGCGGCATTATGGGCCTCGCCAGTTGGGCCAGTGTGCAGGGAGAGAAAGAAGACCAGCACGGCACCGAAAAAACGCAGAAGGTCAACGGTCGGCTGGCGCATGAAAAATCCCGCAAAAGTGGTGGCGGCGAATACAGCATTGTCATCGCAGACCGCTTTATGGTCGAAGCAAAAAGCAGCAGCGTCGATCTGAACACGCTTAAAACTGCGGTCAGCAGTATCGACATGGGCAAGCTTGAAGCCATGAAGAATGAGGGTGTCAAGAAATAATAAGTTGTTGCCGTTGCGCGTTCCCCCATCCCTTGACGCGGTGCGGTCTCCGGATGCCACTTCGGCTAAAAATAGTAAAACTCTAGTATTAGCGGGCCTTCTGGGCACAAAGTGCCGTGAAACCCGCGCCAGTGCTTGATTTTTATAAAGTTCGTTAATCCCGCGTCGGTCAGCCGTCTTCCTCAAACTGGATCAATACCCACGCACCGGCGCTCTGCACGGGCAATGTGGTGTGGATCTGGGAGCGCTTGGTGCCGGTTTTAAGTTCGTAACGGCGGGTCGAGGCGACAGCACCGGCCGAGACCAGCAGTAAATCCTGACTGGCGGGGTTTTCGTAGCGGCCAAGGAACAACCCCGTGACTGCACTGATAAGCGGATTTTTCGATTGATCATCAGCCGGACGTGGGGTCAGGCGCACGGGCGAGGCATCGATGCCGAGTATCTGAATGCCAAACCGGACATGGCCGCTATCAAGGCCGCTAAATTTGCGGACAATTCGTCCCAGACCCCACCGCGCTTCCCGGTCCATGGCGATCAGCACCAGGGTGCCCACCGCCAGATCGCCGTCCGCCGCGTGATCTGAAGCAAGGCCGACTCCGCCCACGCTGATATCGCGTATGCGCCACAGCGCAAAATTATTCTCATCCCGGCGCACACGTGTCGCTTCCTGGCCCGGATCAAAGATCAATACATCATTTGCCGAATGTGCCAGCACCTCGCCCAACGCCCCCAGCGTGCTGGTGAGCGTGGGATGTTTTTCGGGAAATATGCCGCGCGCGCCTTTAAGTTTCCAAGTGGCGGCATCGATAAATGCCTGAATCTGGTTCCATCCAACGATCACACGCGCATCGCGATCTGGTGGAGCTTCCTTTCGCTCGCGGGTCGCCTGAAAAGCGGCGGAGCGGTCATGGTAGAGCCTTTCAAGCCACGCCAGGGTCTCAGCGTAGTCGGACTCGGTTGCTTCGGCGATGTCTCTGGTTGCTTCATCGACCCCGTTGCTGTTGGATAAGTAAGCGTCGGTTTCTTCGATGTGGCAGGCAATCGCGCGGATGTCCAGATAACGGTACGCGGGTAACACATTCTCAGCCACCCGTAAAATGCCCTCACTGGAATCGAGGTTCACCAGCATGCTGTGCACACCCGCAATCAGGTGATTGTCGAGTACCACGTCCTGCGCCCAACTACTTAACCAATGCTGCGCAACCAGCCGCTGAACCGGTGGCAGGTCCCGTTCGACAAGATCGGCCATCAGCAACATGAGTACATACTGGCCCTTCGGCGTCACCGAGAAATCGACATCGGCTTCATACGGATGCACCTCTTGTTCAGCCACGTTGCGGATCTCGGCGATTTTGTATAAACGGTGCAAGGCATTCAAAGGCACGTCGCACGCTTGTTCGCCCCTCGCGCGCCAGCGAATTTCGTTGACGTGGCAGTGCAGGGCGACCGCGATGGTCAGCGGCAGTAAGCCCGTTTCATGATCCGGTGTTTTCACCCACTCACCCGCGCCTAACGCATAGCGACCGAGCGATACGCCTAGTGCCTGCCAGATGTCCGCCACTTGCTTACTGAAGGCGAGGGCGTTCGGACGCCGCGCATCGAGCCGCCACAATTGCAGGCGTGGCTCGTCGTTGCGCAGTAGCCAATCAAGGTGGTCTTCGAGTTGCAGCACCATCCGTAACTGACCAACCGACAGCGCGGATTTCTCGTCAGCGAATTCAAAGCAGACCTTGCGTACCTGCTCAAGTGCCTCCGGTGCCAATAACGACTCGATACGCATGATCGTGCTGACACGGTCAGCTGCACTTTCCAGCGCAAAATCGGTCGTGGAGTCACTTACGGCGTTTTTTGCGCGCATGGCTTACCCGGCGACTTCCAGTTTCAGATGCGACAGCGACGGCAACGGGTTCTTTTCGCCGGGGTTGGATGGCAGCCAGACACCCGCAACAGGTTCTTCGTGCGACCAGTGCGCAGCAATGGCAAACAAGGGCTCAGTGGCATCGAGCAAATAGCCAACCCGCAGCAGTTCGTCCCAATGCGGCGATTCAGGGTGATATTGGCGAAACCACTTGGCGTTCACCAGATAGTCGCTGGCAAATTTTTCGCGGTACAGGAGCTCAAGTAATGCCAGCCAGAACTCTTCGGTGTAGGGTCTGCTGTAGGACGCATATTTGAGCAGCCGTTTGGCAAAATCTGTCGCGCCTTCGTCGTAAACGGTGGCCGCTTGTCGAAGCAGCCGTTGTGGCGCATCCAGTGGCGGCATCAGAATGGCAATGTCGTGGTAGCGGCTTTGCAGATAGCGCATCCGTCGGGAACCGGCATCTTCAGCCGGTTTTGGCATCACGCTTGTCACCGTACGCGAAACCGATTCCCCGACCGCCATCGCTTGTAGAAATGCGCTGTCCGAAGCCGGTGGCAACTCGGGAAGCTCGAAGTGAATTTCCGGCGACAAATAATCCGGCGTCTGCGTATCCGGTTTACTGGGCGATTTTGCCGATGCGGGTTTATCAGGTGCAATGCCGGATAGCGTCACGGCTGCGTTCGCGTTGTCCTTTTTTGTGGGCGTTTGTGCCAACACTTCGGCGACGTAATCTTCGGCCCGTTGTGCGGTGAGACGGTAATTTTGATCGCGACTTCGCAGCCGATGGCGGATGCCCCAGATCGCACCACCGAGGGCGGCCAAAATGCCTGCTCCAATCAGAAACCATGTCCACAACGACATTGATCGCGTTTGTGCGGGTGAATCAACGCGTATCTTGGCAGCAGATTGGGATACGGGCATTGCCGCTGGCGCTGGCGGCACTACGTCAGACGCAGGGGGTGGCGCTGACGGCACTTCTGGCGCCGGTGCGGCTTGGGCGGCGGGCGCGGCCCTGACGGCCGGGGCGGTTCCGAGCAATTTTTCTGCAGCACTCACGCGCAGCGAGAGGCCGGCAAGTTCTTTTTCAAGTTGCGTTATTTTGTGCTGGCGTTCCAGCAGGCCAGAGGTCAGATCATCCATATCGAGCGTGAACTGCCGCATCCGCAGTTGCGCACGCTCAGCTTCTGTCGTCGCCGGTCGCGTCGTCAGGCCTTCACCAAAAGACAATTTCAATCGGGGACCGCCTTCCGCCGTTGGCTGCAGTGTGGCGTTGCGACTTTTTCGTGCGGCTCTTCCATCAACCACCGGTGAGATTGTGGATGATCCAGTTGCCGCCGTGGCCTCTGTCAAATCACCCGCGCTGGGGATTGGTCGGGTCCCTGGCTGCGCGCGGCGTTGCGTTGATCGCTTTGGCGGCGTTGCCCTCGGCGTGGCCGATTGCACCACGCTCGGCGGCGGGCTGGCGATAATTGCCGGTATCGGGATCGGCTGATTTGGTGACACCAACACATTGCTTGTTTCAGCACCAGCGGGTTCGCGGCTCTGATCGGCGATCACAGCGGTGGATAGCGGTGCCGGGTCAAGCAGCAGAAAGAATTGTCGGCTACGGACACCGTTGGGCAATTCCTCGCGAAGCACAATACCGATGGCGGGCTCGTCAACCGCAGTCCGGGAACGAATCACCAACGAATATTTATTGCCCTGGCGCTCCAAACCAATTTCGGCGCGTTCCACAAAGGGAACGGGCGCATTGAGCGGACGCGCACCAATTGAAAAGCGTGCGGCTGTGACATCCTCGCCCGTCTCGGCGACGTCGACGGGAATTCTCACCCATAGCGGGCTGCCCAGAGAGGAAAGTACCTGCGGGTTGCCAAGCCGCAATTGGCTGCCCTGGGCAGTCACCGCACCCGAAAAAACGGATGCCGCAAACATGACCGCGAGCCCGATTACCTGCAATGATTTTGTCATTGACGACGATAATAATTGCGACCTCACGAACAACCGCGCGGAAGCTGTCTGGGTATTTTCGGGATGGTGTTGTACCGGTTGCATGTCGATGCTTTTTAAAGTGTGCCGCACACTGCAATCTGACTACAGCATGTCGCCTGCCGACCGCTTCGGCAGTAGGACGAGCGCTATTGCTGCTGTCAGAATTATGCATGAAGCGAAATGAAAGCGATGTGTGGAAATAGCTGCTAAACCGGGTGTTTCTCAAGAATTTACAATCTTTAACACTATTGGGCTATCTGGTCGATAAATTTAGCCACCCGATCCAATACCGGCTTGCCACCGCGCAGCGGTGCAGCCAGTGCCAGCAATATTCCAGCGTGGCCCATCTTCGGGTAGTAAGTTGTTTCAACGATGCCACCGCGCTCATTGATGCGTGCAGCAAGGTTCCGGCTGTTGTGGATGCCCACGCGGGTATCATCCTCGCCGTGCAGCAGCAACGACGGCGGCTCCTTGCCGGTAATAAAATTGATGGGCTGTGATGCCGCGCGCACCGATTGCGGAAAAATAAATTCCAGTTTCGCCTCGGTCAGCGGCAGAAAATCCAGTGGCCCGGCGAGGCTCACGACACCCTTGATCCGACGCCGGTCGATGCCGACCCGGTCAAGGTAAGTTGTATCGTAGGCGACCAATGCCGCCAGTTGCGCGCCCGCTGAGTGGCCCATCACGAATACTTTGGCGGGGTCACCGCCATACTTGGTGATGTTATGGAGCGTCCATTTGACGGCGAGTGCGGCATCGTCCATGTAGGCCGGAAAAATAACTTCCGGATAAATCCGGTAATCGGGAACCACAACGACATAGCCGCGCGACGTTAGCGCTTCGGCAAGGAAGAGATAGCTATTCTTGTCGCCGGAATCCCATGCGCCGCCATAGAAAAACACCACGACAGGTTTTGGCGCAGTGTTGGGGACTGCATTTATTGGACTGTAAACGTCAAGCTTGTGGCGTGCGTTTGCGCCGAAGGCAATATCGCGCGTGGTGTCGAAACCACTTTCTGGAATGAGTAAATTGAACATCCGTACCGGTGCGCAGCCGGCCAGAAAAGTCGCGAAAACAGCGGCAAGAAAAAGGCGCAGAAAACGACGGTTTGATATTGAGATCATGGCAATGGTATGGACTAGGTAATGGTGGGAAAAAATATCTGGTCAGCGTGAGCGATCACCGCTGGCGCGCTTTGCGTTCGGAAACAGTGCGGCAATCCGCTCGGTAAGAAATTGTAGCCCGGTCGCGCGGCTCGTGAAATAAACTGCATTTTCCCCCGCCGCAGTGTTTCTTTCGCGGGTTGGACGATCATGGAGACCAGCCGTTCGCTCGGGATGGAAGCGTTCAGCTACCATGATGCCTTTGTTGTTTGTGAAGTAGGCCAGCGCCCAATCTGCCACAAGGAATGCCATGCGCAACCCTAAAACGATGATTTACGTGCTGTGCGCTTTTGCCTTTCTGGCCGGTTGTGCTGCCACAAAGGTTGATTCGGGCTTCAACTCTCATGCCGATGTGCTGATCCGCAACGGTCGTGTGATCGACGGCACCGGTAATAGCTGGTTTGTTGCTGATCTCGCCATCCGCAATGGCCGAATCGCCGCCATTGGCAAGCTCGATCATTTCACGGCCACCCACACCATTAACGCTGACGGCCAGATCGTTGCGCCCGGATTTATTGACGTACACGCACATATCGAATTCGGGCTATTCGATAATCCCACCGCGAACAATTACGTGCACGACGGCGTCACTACCGTCATCACCGGTAACTGCGGGGGTTCTGCGGATAGTTTGAAAGACTTTTTCACCCGCATCGATAGCGTCGGAACGTCGATCAATGTGGCTTCACTGGTCGGGCATAACACGGTACGGCGTCAGGTGTTGGGCCTCGCCAATCGCGTCGCGTCTGCCGAAGACCAGCGGCGTATGGAAGGGTTGGTCGCTGAGGCGATGGAGCAGGGCGCGGTTGGGTTGTCCACCGGGCTCATCTATCTGCCGGGTCTCTATAGCAACACCGATGAAGTTATCGGTCTTGCGCGGGTGGCCGCGAAACACCGCGGACTCTACGCATCCCACATCCGCAATGAAGGCGGCAAAGTGGTTGAGGGAATCAATGAAGCGTTGAACATTGGCCGCAGGGCAAACATTCCGGTACAGATCTCCCATTTCAAAGTTTCCGCGCCTGCCAACTGGGGCCGTTCGCGGGAAACACTTGATCTGGTCGAGCAGGCCCGCGAGGAAGGGCTCGATGTCACGATCGACCAGTACCCGTACACGGCAAGCAGCACCAGCCTGAGTGTCATGCTGCCCGATTGGGCGGTTGAAGGCGGCAACGCTTCCATCAAGACGCGTTTGTTCGATGCCACCCAGCGGAAGAAAATCGCCAGTGAGATTCTCGATAACGCGCGTACCAACAAACGCCCGGATTTCAGCTTTGCCGTGGTCGCGCGCCATGAAGCGGATGCGATGTTAAATGGCAAAAGTATTGCCGCGATTAACATAGAAAAAGGTCGGTCGCCGACCATGGAAGCGGAGATTGATACGTTGCTCGATCTGGTGGTGGCTGGCGGCGCGCAAATGGTGTTTCACGGCATGTCCGAAGCTGATGTGCGCGTCATCATGCGTTATCCGTTCAGCATGATCGGTGCCGACGGCGGCGTGGAGAGCGGCAAGGGAATGCCACATCCGCGCAGCTACGGCACCAATGCCCGTGTGCTCGGCAAGTATGTGCGCGAAGAAAAACTCATTACGCTGGAAGAAGCGATTCGTCGCATGACCTCGCTGGCGGCGCAGAAATTTCAGTTGAAGGATCGTGGTTTGTTACGTGAAGGCTTTGCCGCCGATATTGTTATTTTCGATGCGAAGCAAATCATTGATAAAGCGACGTTCGACAACCCGCACCAGTTTTCAGCGGGCATCAGCCATGTGCTCGTCAACGGCAAGAGCGTTATTGATGAGGGCCGCCACACAGGCACGCGCAGCGGCGTCGCGCTGATGGGGCCAGGTTTTCGATCTACGAACAACTAATCAGCATTGGTGCGCCTCGTGGGCACAAAATGCCTGAAACACCGCGCCAGTACTAGAGAAGCGCTGATGGGAAGGGCGTTTACGGCATTTGACTGCCGCAGGCCCCACCAAATGGCTCTACATCGCCTCGACCGATCCCGATCCGCGCACCGTTTTGCTGATACTCGCAGGCGCGCCCGCGTAGCGGATGTCGCCCGAACCGGTCACGCTGGCGGTGAGTTTTTCTTTTGCGTGCACTTCTGCGTCGCCCGAGGCCATGATTTTTACGCAGGCTTCGCGTGCGATGAGTTTGCGGGTGCGCACGTCGCCACTGCCCATGATGTCGATGTCGACTTTCTCTGTAGTGCCCGCTGCAAACACATCGCCGGAACCATTGACCGATATGTTCACCTGCGCTGCCTGCAAAGACGGCAACTTGATATCGCCAGAGCCGAGAATGCTCGCGTCCACCGATTTGCTGATGAGCGATTCAATCGCGACATCACCTGAACCTGTGATGCCGATGGTGACCTGATCCGCGCGGATGGATTTGAACTTCACATCACCGGAGCCCGCGATCTGAATACCGAATTTTTCGCTTTGCAGTTGATCGCCGATCACATCGCCCGATCCATTGATCCTGATTCTGTTTAGCGACTTGACCGTGAGGCGAATATTGATGATTTCTTTAGTGGAGAAGCCGCGATTTTTATCGCCTTCAATAATGAGTTCATCGTTTTCGACGCGCGTGCTCATCAGCGGCAGCAAATTATCGTCAGCGCTAATGGTGAGTGACTCGGTGGGCCCTTGAACAATCGTCACTGTCGCGGGCAGCGCCAGTATCAGCCGCGAAAACTTTTCAACCGGGCGCGATGCTTCCCTGACCACGCCCGACCCTTTGGTGCGGTTGCTGCCGTATTGGATGCTATTGCCAAAACTCCAGCTCCGCGAGAAATTGCCCGTTTTATTGACTGTGGTTTCAGCGGCACGTGCCGGGCCGACGAGGAAACCCAAAAGCGATGCGGCAATAATTGCGGTGGTGATGCGGCGACGTACTGAATCTGTGGATATTGGCATGTTGATCCCCTGAAATGAGTGGACTCATTTTAGGAAACCGTCGTTGCTACTGATAGTGCAGTGCGACGAAGTGCAGAAACATGGGTGCAAAACGCGATGTCTCGCTTCGCAATCACAATGTCCGCGATCCGCGCCGCGCGGATGCAGTTGGCGAATTACTGCGGCAACTCGTCGCAAAAAGGCATCGGCTGGTTCTGTGATTGGCCAAGATGCGGTCTCCGTTGACCAACATTAAGGCCCAAAAATGAACACATCTCCTTGCAAACCTGTTCGCCTGACCAATCTGACCGCCACCGCGCTAATCGCGTTTGGCTTGTTGGCGGGTGTAGTGCCAGCAGCAAATGCGGCAACACTTACGATCGACGTTAAGGGCGAAGTCGGCGATAAAGGCAGCGTGTTGGTGGCGCTTTATAAAGCGGATGACAAATGGATGGGCAAAGCATCAGATACCCGCAAGGCGCTGGCAAAAAAGGATGGTGTCTCGGTCACGTTCAACGATGTAGCCGAGGGGGAATATGCCATCTCGATGTATATCGATGAAAACAACAATGGAAAATTGGACGTGAACGCAATCGGTATGCCAATCGAGCCATATGCTTTTTCAAACGGTGCGATGGGCAACTTTGGCCCGCCAACCTTTGCGCAAGCCAGATTCATCGCGGGCAGGGACAACATGACACATGTAATCACCCTCAAATAAGGATTAATCATGGATCGCCGCACATTCTTTAGATCGACGGGTGCAACACTTGCCGCCGCTGTGTTGCCAATTAATGCCACCTTCGCTGCATCGGGTCGGCAAATCGGAATTTCCGCCACCGCACTGGATTTTCACCCGAGTCTCACGCCGATGCGCGGCTTTCACGGGCAGGATGTGTCGTGTGAACGTGCTTTGATTGAAGGGAAAATCCCGCATGATCTGCGAGGCACTTTTTATCGAAATGGCCCCGGTTTGTTTGAGCGTGGTGGCGCGCGCTATGAACACTGGTTCGACGGCGATGGCTTGCTCAATGCATGGCAATTTACCGATAAGGGTGTCTCGCATCGTGCGCGTTTTGTGCAAACGAAAAAATTTATTGCGGAACAAAACGCCAACGAATTTCTTCTGCCCGCCTTTGGCAGCAGCATTAAAGCAAAGATTCAGGTGCGCTCAAACGACGACATGAATACCGCCAACACCAATGTGGTTCGTCTGGGCGATAAGCTGCTCGCGATGTGGGAGGGTGGCTCTGCAACGGCACTCGATCCGGAGACGCTCGATACACGCGGGCCGGTAACGTGGACACCGGAACTTAAATCAATGCCATTCTCCGCCCATCCGAAGGTTGAGGCTGATGGCACGTTCTGGAATTTCGGCACGCTGATGGGAAAGATGGTCATTTACCACATCAGCGCCAAAGGCGAGTTGCTGCGCCACGCTGTATTCGACATGCCATCAATTGGCATGGTGCATGATTTCACGGTATCGCAGCGGCATATCGTATTCGTGCTGCCGCCGATTGGCATCGATTATCAGGCAATGCGCAATGGCAAAGGCATTGGTCAGGCAATGACCTGGGATGCCAACGCACCGACAAAAATTCTCGTTGTAGACAAGTCGGATTTCGGCAAACGCCGCATCATCGAATTGCCTGCGCACATGGTTTATCACTTTGGCAATGCATGGGAAGAAAACAACATTATCCGCGTTGATTACGTGAAGAGCGACAGCCTCTCGATCATGAACGAATGGATGCCAAAGCTCATGCGTGGCGAGCGCACGCCACCTGATCGCTCGCATCCGGCGTTCCTGCGCATTGATTTGAATCGTGGCCGCGCAGAGTTGACCACCCGCGATGAAGATGTCGAATTCCCGCGCATCGATCCACGCTTTGTGGCAAAACGCAATCGCAGCATTTATTATCCCTGCGGCGATGAACAAAGCGGCCTCGGTTTGAACGGTGTCATGCGGCTGGATGCTGATACCGGCAAAACTGACCGTTTTTCATTCGGCGATGGTGCCAGTCTGGAGGAGCACGTGTTCGTGCCCAAGCGCGGCAGCCAGCGCGAGGGGGATGGCTATTTGATCGGTGTTGGCTTTGACGTGAAGCGGCAGCAGAGCTTCGGTACTGTTTTTGATGGCGGTAATTTAGCGGCTGGGCCCGTGGCCATCATTCGCCTGCCGTATTGGGTGCCGACTTGCTTCCATGGGAATTTTTATTCGACGTGATACACCGCTGACGCTTCATCTGCAAAAAATGCACTGTCATTTCAAACGAAGAGAGAAATCTGTTTTGTGCGCTACACCAGAACAGAAGATTTCTCACCCGATAAAACCGGGTTCGAAATGACAGTAGTGGAATATTGCGTAGGCTATCTGCCAACATTGCCTATCTGTGCTGATCCACCAGAATCGTATTGCCATCCGGATCGACAATCATGAAGCTGGCCGGGCCGGTAGTGCTTTCATCGGCCTCGGTCATCATGGCGACACCTAGTCCCTTTAGTGTGCGCTGCAGATCACGAACGTCGGTGTACTCCTTGAGTTCCTGTGCATCGCTATCCCAGCCCGGGTTGAAGGTGAGCATATTTTTCTCAAACATGCCTTGAAACAGTCCGATAATGTGGTCGCTATTTTTCATGATCAACCAGTTTTGCGATTGGTTGCCAGCGAAAACGGTAAAGCCGAGATGTTGGTAAAACAGTTTTGATGCGTCAATATCTTTGACGGCCAGACTGATAGAAAAAGCGCCCAGTTTCATGATTTTTCTCCTTTGTTGTGGGATGACGCGTGACCAAATGCGGACGAACGTGTTTATGCAGCTGCTGCAACCTTGTCGCGCCGTTTTCGGCTCAGCACGCCCGCCGTCACGAGCGTAAACACGATGCCGACCGGCAGCGGCTCGATAAAAGTGATTGCGACATTGATCAGCGGGTTCTTGTACATATCCATAAATTCCGTCATCTCCTTTTTCGTCGCAGCGATTTGCGCGTCGGTGGCGCCGGACTTTCTAGCTTTGTTAACGGCATAGACGGTGTATTTTTCGCCGAAGTCTGGGGCGATTTTGTAATAAACCACTTGCCAGGTGGCCACGTAACAGACGCTGGCGACGGCCGTGATCAACAGGCCCACCAGAAATGCACGGCCAAACGTCACCGTTCCGCCTGCGACGTTATCGCGATACGACTTGACGCCAAAAAATATCATGAGAAAAGCCAGCACCATCGTGGTGTAGCCGATGACTTCGCCTTTTTCGAAGCCGATCTGTTCCATGAAAGGCATGGTCAGGAGCATCATCGCCGACAGGATGCCACCGGCAATGAGTCCGAAGATCAGTACGATTTTTCGCATATCAACTCCCAAGTGGTTGATGGTTAAGGAGGGCCAAATTTACCGGCCCTGCCTGCTGCACGCGTCACCCGAATGGATGATTTTGCACAATTTTGTGTGAAATCATCCGAAAATTGGAGGTAAGGGACGCCTTCGCGGCGCTGGACGGCCAAACAACCGGATTAGGGAATGAGTCGAAACTCTTTCCCCAACTGTACCGCTTGGGTACGCCGCCGCGCGCCGAGCTTGTCGAACACACGGCTCAAATGCGTTTTGACTGTGTTTTCGCTCACGAATACGCGCGTGGCGATCTCCTTGTTGGAGAGCCCTTTGGCGATCAGTTCCAGAATTTCCAGCTCGCGTGGCGTGATGCCGAGCGACGCCAGCTTGTCCTGATCACGTACGAATTCGGTCGGTGCCGGCACCTCGACTTCGCGCACCACCACGGTCTCGGTATGACGCGTAAGCCTGAGACCGAGCCAGATGCCAAAACAGGCAAACACCGCCGCCACCAGAGCGCCGTAGATTTCCACTGAATGTTCCACCACCAGCCAGCGATACTCAATGAACTTGAGCGCGGCGATGAGGATGCCACCGAGAAGGCCATAGAGAAGTACATGTTTGCGCATGTCCAATTCTACAAGTACCAGGGCTCCATTGATTGGGCCTATTACTTGACCAGTTGGCCCGGCCACGTTTCTGGCATTGGTGGAAGTGCATCCCAAAATGGCAACACCCTGAAAATTCGGCCGTCCTCTGCGAATTCGTTGACCGCGTCACCCGTTGCCATGATTGCTCCATCTGCGCCAACGATGGCCACTGCAAATCTGGCAACGTTTTGGAACACGTAGAGGCCGCTTGCGAGCGCCAAGCGTGCGCCAGGCATGCGTTCATGGAAACCTTCAATCTTTTCGGAGATTGATTCGTACCCTTTGAATAATTTTTGTGGGCCCCATATCTCCGCGTCCTCCGTGAGGCACTGCGAGAGGAGAGAGTGACGACGAGAGTGATCATTCTCGGCAAACGCTGCAAAATAGATCTTAAGTGTCGCTTCAAATTTTGAATGATCCATCGTCCCAGTGCTCTCGGTATGGTCGTTGCCTTCTTACATCGCTAAAGGGGGTTGTGATTGATGGGTTTCAAAAGGAGCAAGAGAAAATGACTATGCCGCTTTGTTTACTGGCGGGCGCAAATCATACATTCACCGTTTTTCTTCCATAAGCCCGACCAGATTTCCGTCGGGGTCTCGGACAAACCCTATCCACAACTCGTGGTCGGGTAATTTGGCGGCAAGTTGGGGAGGGCGTTCTTCGGTTGCGCCGCGACTCACGATTGCGGCGTAGACCGCAGTAATGTCTGCAACCTTGAAGTAAAGAATGGAATTACCACCCACTGTGCCAGCGCCTTGCGGCGTGCTGAGCATGATGCGAACAGAGCCTGCCGCGAGAAACGCAAGTGTGGGCGCTGGACTGAATAAAAATATCAGCCCTAAGACGTCTCGGTAAAAGGTGAGGGCATTCTTGACGTCACTGACCGTGATCGCAATTTGACCAATCTCGGAAACTGTTTTTTCCATGATTATCACCTTGGAAAACATTGATGCTAGCGTTAAAGGGGACAGAATCGAATTTCTGTTGCCTTTGAAAAAAGATTCGACTACGGCATCTTTGATTTGTTTGGCTGCACTGCTAGAAAGCCTTCATCATCATTTCCAGCGCTACATGTATATCGGTGCCGACCAGGCATTTTTTTTGCGCTCTATACTCAATTCCGACGCCAACGATAGGGAAGAAGTCAGATTCATTTTCGTCTTCATACAGCACGAAGATGGGTGAACCACTCATACCATTAGGCTTTGGGAAATGAATTGCCTTACCTTTCGTATCAAACCCTCGCTTTCTATTCAATGGCAAAACGATGTGGGTCTTAGAATCTACGCCAATGCCTTGATACGCCTGATCGTTAATCGGATCGCTTCGATATGAATATGAAGCCGCAATGACAGACTTTTGATATCTGTCGACCTCGCTTTTATTTGCGGGAAAACCAATGATGACGTAATGGCGCCCTGCACGCGGAAGGTAATGCGGGGTTAAGTTGGAGATATCAACAGCAAACTTATCTACATCGCGAAATGGCGGAGTGACCTTTGAAGTGAGTTTAACGACGCCAATATCTAGTCTGTCTTCAAGTCTTTTGTCTGGGCTTCCGGTTCTGCAAAGTGTCCCCGATATTTTGCATTTAGTGTTGGGCGAATTGTAGAAATATAAACCTGATGCAGCCGCGCGATCAAACACATGCGCGGCCGAAACGAGAAAATGATCCGCCTCAGCGCGAACAAAAAAACCTGTACCGAAAAGTACTGGCCGATTATTCGCATCGTCGAAATATAACGGCACTGCATAGCGCGATAGGACATCGATAGATTTGGCAATTACGTCAGACCAAGTCGTATCTGTTACGTCCAGCTCGGGTGTGGCCTCTGCCATTGATTTCTAACTCAATTTACGAAGCACAGCATCAGATATATGCCGCACAATACTAAAGCTTACAGTTTTTCATTAGATCGATACAAATCACCGCACTCCTTACAAATGCTTCCACTCTTCAACTGACAATAACGCCGCATCACACTCTGCATCTGGCAGAAAACTCGCACGCGCGGAATCTTGCATCATGCGAGCCAGACGTGCCAGCGAAACGCCATTTTGCGCATGCACTACGCTAAGTTCGCCGGAAAGTGTCACACCCGACATCAATCGATTGTCCGTGGAAACCGATACCGACAGCCCCGCCTCAACCATCGCACGCAATGGGTGCAATGCGACCGAAGGCGCGATGCCGGTGTGCACGTTGCTGGTGGGGCAAACTTCGAAGTGCAGGCCAAGCCGTCGCGCTTCATCGATCCATGCGCGTTGTTGCTTGGCGTCCGGCGCGTTCATGATGTGCACGCCGTGGCCGATACGTGTGGCCCCCAGCGATGCCGCCTCAAGCACGCGCGAGCCTTCGTCAGCCTCG
>JAYURJ010000251.1:0-2934 GCA_043756275.1 Betaproteobacteria bacterium
AACTCGATTTGTGACGCGCCACTGGCGGGTCTGCTCATGTCGATCTCCGTAGGTTACAGAGATCCTATTATTCACTATTTTATTGGGAATAGGAATAACGAGTCAACGCCTAAGCTCAAGGAGTGAATCCGTTCTTACGAAACACGCACCACCTGAACCGGTAGAAAAGTTGCCGAATCCTGACGATGCCGGGTCCGGCGTGGAGAATTTAGATCGGACCCGCCGATTTAGATTGACAACGTCCGCGCATCCGCCAATGAATGGCAGTTCGAGGCAGCGCTCGTAGTAGCGCACGACGAATTCGAGAAGACTCGATCCGTGGTTCCGGATTTTGAGACACACCCGAAGCTGGCGCATGAGCCAGGCCGACTCGCAGTGCGCGACGGCGATGCTGCACGGGCGTATCGTCGAGTCCGCAGCGGTCAAGGTCTTGCAAGGGCGACTACTTAGTGTCAACCTCGACGAGGAAGCGCGCCGACAAAAGCAGACTGCCAGCGCCGACTGCTCGGGCAAATGCGCTGCGCACTTCATCAAGAGATCGCACAGAGAGCGCCGCAAGGTCGGACCCGGCGATGCTGGCCGGTAGCACGGAGAGGATGTCGATTTCAACTACGTGACATTCCACGATTTGGTTGCCTCCGAGGCGATCCGCAACCAGGCTGAATCCTGTTGTCCCAGGAAGCTCAATGGGCTTGTCCGCAAACACCAAAGCGGACCGGTTGAATCGATTGGGATGTATTCGAATTACCTGCTTCACCTCGTCAAGCCAGAAACAATAGGCATACCCGGCTCCGTCGGTCCTCAACGCGAGTTGTATTTTTTCACCCAGCGCATACTTACGGCGGATAACCTCGCGCTGCACAATTTCTGCCCTTGTTGCTACAGGTTCCGACGAGCGAGGCAACAAAACCGTGGCATCGCCTTGAGATGAGGCGCGTGCACTTTGCGCGTTTGTTCCGCCAGAATATGTTGGCGCAGCAGACTTAGCGCCGATAGCCTCAGTTTCAGCGGCAGGTAGCGAACTGATGCGCGACGGTGAAAGCGGTTCGTTCTTATTGACGTTAACGACGTCCCCTATGGGCGACGCGAGCGGTTTTGCGAGAGACGGCAGCCTCGTGACGTCATTTTCAACCAGTAATGATTCGGGAGCACGGGCAGGAACCGGGGATGTTGACGACGCTTGTCCCATGCCACTGTTTGAGGCGGCAGAATTCGACGCGTTCAGCCAGAATCTGTAGGCGCTAAGACTGATCGCTGCAAGCGCAATCGATACCAACACCGCGTACATCCGACGATTTGTGAGTGCGCCGGACGTCGCGTCGGAATCCCCAGTGCTAGCTCGGATGTCCGTTGGATGTGGACTGTGTGTTCGTACTGAACGCGTGTCCACGCATGATCTGGGGCCATCAGGCGCACGGTCGCGCGGGTCTGGGTTGCCAGCTCCACCGGCGTAGGCTACGAAGCGAGCAGTAGTGGGGCTAACTCCGGACGTTCCGTGCGCGCGACCATCGGTGCTGGCGACTTGCATGTATGAACTTTCCCCGAAAGACTTGGGACGGGGCAGCACGACTGTGCGGAAGTCTGAGGAGACTTGGGCGGAGCCTACCGGTTGAGATGACTCAGTTTGGGGTTGCAAAAATTCGCTACTCTTAGCGGCCGCAAGCCGCGCATCAGGTCCACTTTCCAGCCGACTGTTGATTTTGCGAAAGGTCGTGGTTGCAAGCTGCGTAGAGGCCGCATTCCAGTTCAAACCATCGCGGAGTTCGCGTACGGTTTTGATTCGATGTTCGGGAAACACCGCGAGTCCCGCCATGACCGCTTCGGCAAACGCGCTGCTGAAACTGCCTCTCAATCTTTGTATCGATTGCAACGGGTCGGCTACGACGCGTCCAATCGCTTGCACGGGGGTAACGCCTGTCGCAAGTTTGTAGAGAACTCCTGCGATTGCATACACATCGGTCCATGTTCCCTGTTGCAGGCTTCCATCATCCGCGTATTGCTCTAGGGGCGCATATCCAGGCTTCAACACCGAGGTCAACGCTTGCGTGATGCCCGCAACTACCGCGCGCGCGGCACCTAAGTCCAGTAAAACCGGCTGACCATTGGTAAGAATAATGTTGTCGGGGGATACATCCCGATGAATGATGTTTTGGCTATGGAGTAATTCAATGGCATCAAAGATCGGCTCAATGATTGTTCGCAGTTCGTCCTCTGAAAATAGTCGATCATTACGAATATGATGATTGAGCGTTTCACCCTTGAGATATCGCATCGCGATGTACGCCGTGCCGTTTTGCTCCCACACGCGGTACACCTCAACGATTGCGGGGTGGGAGAACTGGGCGAGCAGTCGCGCTTCACTAATGAAGCTACGGAGCCCTGCCTGAAATCCATGAACTGTCGTGTTTGAACGAGGAAGAACAGTGACGAGGTCCCGGCCTCGGGCAGCGACCGCAGTCGGCAAATATTCCTTTATTGCGACCGTGCGTTCTAGCAGACGGTCATGGGCGACATAAACCACGCTGAACCCGCCTTCGCCGGCGACACTCACGACCGAGAAATCCCCCAGCTGAGAACCTACTGCCAAATGGTTGCTGTTGTCCATATTCATCGTTGCCTAAAACGGATAGGGCCAGCCGGAAGGATAAGGCGGGAACCCATGAATGGCTTGCTTACGCTCCCACTGTTAAACATCCAGACACCCACACTGAGTTCACGACGAGCGATGCGCTCCTGGATCCTTGTTGGGCACGACAACATAGCTCCCCATATCGTTTGCCAGCGCAGTCGCCGTTCCGATTTTCCGTCCAAATCGTTGCATTTCCGCTGTCGCGATAAATACCTGTGATCCAGGTGCCCCCAAACCACTTTGATAGTAGTCACCGGGATGCACTTTCCCGACGAAAATCTTTGCGCCCGCGGTCAATTCGAACG
>JAYURJ010000252.1:0-2926 GCA_043756275.1 Betaproteobacteria bacterium
TCCAGCGGCGTTCGCCTTAAAGTCACTGGATCCCCGCCTTCGCGGGGACGACGAATGTTGATATGTTCGCTATCAGCTTATTAAATTAATGATCGAGAAACGGAATTAATGGTCTTGGGCTCGTGCATCACCTCAAGCATTAGACGGCGACGTGCTTCCGAGAGTACGGTAAACATCCGTTGTGGGTCTTCAAACGAGAGGGTTACTTTGCCTTCAAAAACTTTGCCTCGATCGGCTCTGCGTGCCGCATCCCCCGCCCGCGAGAAGAATTCCGCCACGTCATCAGTGCGGATCACGATTTTGGTCATGGTTTCTTTCCTCGTGTTTGGTTAACAATCTCCAGCCACTCTTGCTGGAATCTTTCCTGCGTTGCTTCGCATTTCCCTGCAAAACGGTGGTCCGATGCAGCGGACCATGCGCCATGCAAGGGGCGTATGGCTAGACTGCCTTCGTGACGTTAAACACGCCATCTTAAATAATGCCGCATGGTCAGTAGTCCGGATGCAGCGCAGCGCAATCCGGGCAAAGTCGTCAATTGTGCTTCCTCGTTAAAAACGCACATTGCCGCTTAGTACCTAAAACGGTATCATATTAAGTAATTTCAGTACTTTCTGGAGGTAACATGAATACACTTACCGTCGCCGAACTCAAGCGCCGCGGCATGGCTGCCATCGAAGACGGCCTCCGGAATGGCCCTGTGCATATCGTCAAGCGTAACAAACCAGCGGCGGTGGTGATATCCGAGGACGAATATCAACGTCTCGCCCACGGAAGGGTCGTAAATCCGACCGGGATGTCCGCCGTGCAGTGGTTATTGGGCCGACCGGGTACGGGCAAGCGCAGCAAAGCACAAATTGATGCTGAACTCAACACGACGCGCGACTGGTGATTGCTTTCTTTGACGCGAGCGCACTGATCTACCTGATTGAGGGCAAAGAGCCGTTCGCCAGCAAGGTGCGCAAGGAGCTGGCAGCATCTACGTCGAAATACCCTGATCTGGTTGCGGCGGTGAGCCGCCTGACATGGTTGGAATGCAGGGTAGGCCCGATGAAGGCCAACGACAACGCGACACTGGCCGTGTTTGATATGTTTTTTGCCCGCCCTGATCTCGTCTGGGTGGAACTTACCAAAGATGTAGTGGAGCTGGCGGCGGCAATCCGGGCCAAGCATGGCCTGCGGACGCCGGATGCGCTGCAAGCAGCGAGTTGTCTTCAACTCGGCACGGATCATTTGTTCTTGAGCGGCGACGGCGCGTTCAGGCGGGTACGGGGCCTGAATGTGAGGGTCTTGAAGTAAATCCGTTGGCCACGTTGGCACTACTAATACTGTCAATTTTTCAGTGAGGGGTTGAGCCGTGCTTGTGGCATGGTCGGCAAATGCCATGTTTTTTGCTAGCCATACGACCGGAACAAGGAGTCAGTCGCCCCGACTGCGTCGGGAGACAGCTTTAGTAGCTGGACATGCATGAATTATTGTGGGTACAATAAACCCCATGCTGGGGACGTATGATCCGAAGAAAAGCAAACACAATGAAGCTGAGCGTGGATTAGCTTTCAGCCTTGCAAAAGATTTCGACTGGAGCACGGCACTGATCGTTGAAGATACGCGCAGGGATTACAAGGAACGCCGCTTCCAGGCGCTTGGATTTATTGACGACCACTCGCATATGTTGGTGTTCACGCCGCGAGAGGACGTGGCGCACGGATCAGCATGCGCAGGGCCAACCAACGAGAAAGGACTAGATATGCATCGCAAGCCAAATCCTGAAATGATCGATGACGACGCGCCCGAGGCCACGGACAAGTGGCTCGCGAAGGCACGGCCTGCGGCCGAGGTATTGCCAGCGTTGTTTGGGAACGACACCGCAAACGAACTACTCAAGCCCAAACGCGGACGTCCCTTCTCCGTGAATCGAAAGGAGCACATGAATATCAGACTGGACGCGGACATTGTGCGAACGTTCAAAGGCACGGGCAGCGGCTGGCAAACCCGGTTGAACGATGCACTGCGCGATTGGTTGAAGGCGCACCACGCATAGCCTCCGTTCTGGACATTCAGCGTTTGGACAGTACTCATCTATCATTCGGCTGGAAAATTGCTGACGGTTTTCGACATCGGCGGCAACAAGTACCGACTTATCGCCTATATCCGGTTTGAAAAACAGATCATCTACATCAAGGTGGTGCTAACCCACCGGGAATACGACAAAGGAAGATGGAAATCATGAACGCACCAATCCAGATCAAACACTTGCTCCCCGCGTGGAAAACCTTTCGCAGCGCCACCGATATCGCCCCTATCCGCAATGCAGCGCACTATCGGCGGATGGTGGCGCTGCTCGAAGCGCTGCTCAATGAAGCAGGCAGCAACGAAAAACATCCTGCGATGGGCCTGGTTGATATCGTCGGCGATCTGATCAAAGACTATGAAGCCGCGCAGCACCCGCTGCCAGAGGTTACTGGCGTCCAGGCGTTGAGGTTTCTGGTAGAGCAACACGGCCTCAAGCAAAGCGATTTGCGCGAGATTGGCAGCCAAGGTGTAGTGTCTGAGATCCTCACCGGGAAGCGCGATCTCAATCTTCGGCAAATCCGCGCGCTCAGCAAACGCTTTGGGGTTTCCACTGCCACATTCGTGTGACATCCCAAGATCAGCGGAATGTTCATGTCGTTTTCGTGGCAACATTTCGTCGCAGGCGACTAATGTACGTACCCCGGCCCACGAAAGTCATTAACTGAAAGCTTCCAACGGTGACCGCTGCTAATTTCCCTGGATTACAAATGCTCGAAGCGGAGAGCATCGAAATCTTCCGCGAGGCGGTGGCGGGCTCGCACAATCCGGTGCTGATGTATTCCATCGGCAAAGATTCCTCTGTGATGCTCCATCTTGCACGCAAGGCCTTCTATCCGGCACCGCCGCCATTTCCGTT
>JAYURJ010000253.1:0-8122 GCA_043756275.1 Betaproteobacteria bacterium
TGAACAGCCAGTACATCAATGTGGTCAAAAATTCAACGCTTGCCATCGCAGTCGGTTATCCCGACTTTCTCGCGATCATGAACACCACGATCAGCAAGACCAGCCATGCCATCGAGGGCGTCTTCATCATTCTTGGTGCTTATCTGCTGATCAATCTTACTCTCTCATCGTTTGCAAACTGGTTCAATCGGCGTGTCGCCATCGTGGAAAACTGAATCATGACGATCGAGTCTGTATTCAACAGTTCCAAGCCACGCCCGACCCGGGTCGGCAGCTATTTGCTGCTGGCGCGGCAATCGGCCGGGATGCTGTTTTCCACACCGTTCAATGCCGTTCTGACGGTTCTGTTCGCCGCTCTGCTGTATTACACGGTGCCACCACTCATGCGCTGGTTTGTTTTCGACGCTGTGCTGCTCAATCCCGATCCCCAGGCTTGCCGTGATGCAACGGGTGCGTGCTGGAGTTTTGTTCGCGCCAAGTCGAGCCAGTTGCTCTTCGGCATTTATCCGCCGGACGAGCGGTGGCGGCCGGCATTGTCATGCCTGCTCATTATTGGGTTACTCGCCTGGTCGGTACGACCGTCAAGCTGGCGGCCCGTCCTCGCCGGAGTATGGCTTGGTGCGATGGCGATAATCGTGTGGCTGATGGGCGGCGGCCTGGGATTGGTGCCCGTACCCAGCACGCTTTGGGGTGGCCTGCCGATCACCCTGATGCTGACCGTAGCCGCGATTGGCCTCGGTTTTCCTTTGGGAGTTATCCTCGCGCTCGGGCGTCGCTCATCGATGCCTGCGCTGCGAATCGTGTGCGTAGTTTTCATTGAATCGGTACGCGGGCTGCCGCTTCTGTCTATTTTGTTCGTTGCATCGATAATGCTGCCGCTGTTCTTGCCGGAAATATTGCTGCCCGACAAGTTCACCCGCGCGCTGGTCGCCTTGACACTGTTTGCCTCGGCGTATTTTGCGGAGGTGGTTCGCGGCGGACTTCAGGCCATGCCCAAGGGACAATATGAAGCGGCTATTTCACTCAGCTTGTCGTACTGGCGTACGCAGCAGCTCGTTATCTTGCCTCAGGCCATCAAGATGGTGATTCCTGCACTGGCCAACACGATCATCGTGATGATCAAGAATACGAGCCTTGTCATGGTCGTTGGCTTGTTCGACCTGGTAAGTTCCGGCAAAGCCGCACTGGCGGACCCTGCCTGGCCATCCCCTTCAACGGAAACCTTTCTGTTTATTGGCGCTATCTTTTTCGTGATCTGTTTTTGTTTTGCGCGCTTTGCGGATTTCCTCGAGCGCAAGGGTACGGTATCCCACTAGGACTGTTATGAACATTTCCACTCTAGCACGCGAAGAAGAGGCGGTGCGTCAGCAAGGCATCTCAAGTTCGCCGGCGGTACAACTCGACGGGGTCCACAAATGGTTTGGTGCCTTTCAAGCGCTCAATGACATCAATCTCACGGTGCGAAATGGCGAGCGCATCGTGATCTGCGGCCCTTCCGGTTCAGGCAAATCGACGCTGATCCGCTGTATCAATCGGCTCGAAGAACATCAGCAGGGGCGTATTGTCGTGGACGGCATTGAACTGACAGGAGACCTCCGGAAAATTGACGTGATTCGCCGCGAAGTCGGCATGGTGTTCCAGCATTTCAACCTTTTCCCGCATCTGACAGTTCTTCAGAATTGCACCCTTGCGCCGATCTGGGTGAAGAACGCATCCAAAGCAGAAGCCGAAGAAATTGCCATGGGTTTCCTCAAACGCGTCAAGATTCCTGAGCAAGCGCACAAGTACCCTGGACAATTGTCGGGAGGTCAACAGCAAAGAGTCGCGATCGCGCGAAGCCTTTGCATGAGTCCGAAAATCATGTTGTTTGACGAGCCTACTTCAGCGCTCGACCCGGAAATGGTGAAAGAGGTGCTCGACACCATGGTAGGTCTGGCCGAGGAAGGAATGACCATGCTATGCGTTACGCACGAAATGGGTTTCGCAAGGCAAGTCGCCGACCGGGTCATCTTCATGGATCGCGGTGAAATTATTGAAAGCAATCAACCGGAGGCGTTCTTTAACGACCCGCAAGAAGAAAGGACCAAAGAGTTCTTGGGTCAAATCTTGCGCTGATGGCGCATGTCACTATGCGCGAAGGCTTTCCTGCCCTTCCGGTACGCTGCGATAGATGTGCTGTGCTGACACCGATGTCTTTGTCTTGGGCCGGTTGAGCGTAGCCTGAGCCTTGGCCAAGGTGAGAAGGCCCGCCAATACTTGAATGAAACCGTTATCGCGGTTCGGCGGCGGACTGCGGGGACGAAAACCGCATGTGGAACAAGGCTTCAGTGGGCGTGAGACCGAACGTGTCCTTGAACGTGCGTGAGAAGTGCGCGGAATCTGCAAAGCCGCCGTCATGCGCTGCTGCAGTCAGCTGGGCACCGCTTGCCACACTTTGCAGCGTAGCGATGAGCTTCCTCCATTTTCGGAACGCGCTATACGCGATACCCATCTCGGCGGAGAACAAATGCGAGAACCGGCTTGGTGATATTGCGATTTGGCAGGCGGCTTGCGCGAGTGCGGGAGGTACACCACGAAACGCAGCTGAATCGATGAGTGCCGCAAGGCGCAAGTCAGGTCGGCGCGCACCGATGGCAACGTCAGTGCCGAAGTACTCGTGGAGCGCGGCCTGGGCTCCTTTGGGCGAGCCATCGGCAATTGCCAGCCGCAATGCACGGACAAGGTCCGGTCGAGGCGACGTCTCCAGAATCGATATGCCGTCGATTCTTTTCTGCGCCGCCGCGCCGATCATTGTTGTCGGCTCTAAGTAAACGAGAGTGATCTGTTCTTCCGTAGGTTCGAGGCGATGCATCGTGCCTGCGGCGCAGCCCACCAGTCCACCAGCATGGGTTTTGCCATCGCCGTCGGCCAGTTTCACCACGCCCGCCTCGGACAGCGCAAGTTGCACGGCATAGTGGCGGTGCGGGCGATTGTCACTCGCGCGACCGGAAAATAACGCCAATCCTGTGGTCAGCAACGCTCGTCCCCGCCAGGAAAACGCGCTGGGCTGTTCAGGAGGTCCAGGCGTCACTGATGGTCAATCCGCTGCGAAGGGTACAGGGGTGTCGACCGTTCCTGCCTTCGGCATGGCCGCCCGACGAAGGCGTTTACGGCGCAGCCAAAGCCAAACGCCGGTGATTGCCAGCAGTGGTGGTATCAGCCCAATCAGGCAGACCAGCACGCGGCCCGGCATACCGAATCCCTGACCGCTGTGAAGTGGAAACTGCCAAATACGAATCTTGTCGCCGACGGTACCTTTGCGGTGGTCGAATTTTCCCAGCACGTCGCCGTTGCGGCCATCGATAAAAACGCGGATGGTGCCGCTGTCCATGATGTCGCCGGGCGGTAGAAACCGCACCTGATAATAACCGCGCGCTTCAATTTTTCCCACACCAGCGATTGGATCGACAGCATGCACCGCGCGCGCCTTTGCGATGGCTTCGTCCCAGCCGATTTTCCATACTTGCTCGGGTGGCGCACCTGCCTGGCGTCGCGAGGCGGGCCGCTCTGTAAATGGCGCCATTGCCGCCAGCGCTGGCTCGACCACAGTGGGTAGATTCATGTACAAGCCAGTAAACGCGGTCACGATCAATATCAGGGCTGACGCCAACCCGATGGTGCGGTGCAGGTCAAACAACACTCTGGCGCGACTCGCCTGCCACTTCACGGTAAATGCCTTCTTCAGTAAATGTAGTCGCGGCACGGCGAGGAAAATGCCAATCAACAACCCGATGATCCAGATGGCCGCAACGATACCCGTAATCCATTGGCCGGTCTTGTCGAGAAACAGGCTCATGTGCAGACGATAAACCATCGGGATGATGTGCGCCGGTGTGCTGCCGATCTCCCCCCAGTTTCTATCGCCAAGTAGCTGCCCGCTATAAGGGTCGGCATACACCTCGGTTGGCCGTGGCGAATCGCGATCCAGGCGGCCTTCTGCCGCCGCTGCCCGCGTATTCATGATGATGTGGATCGAGCTGGCCGGATTGTCTGCAAATAGAAAATAGCCGACGGCGAGTTGCGGATATTTCGCTTCGATAGTTTTTGCGATGCTGTCAAGCGACGCGCGCTGTGCTGTCGGCGCCACGCGATGAAGATTCGGATTCAGCAGCGCATCGATCTCATGATGAAACGCCAGCAGTGTGCCGGTGATGCCAGCAATTACCAGCAACGCAGCAAGCACGATGCCCGACCAACGGTGAATTTGCAGCAGGTATTTCCGGGTTGTCATCGATAGATTTTGCGCTACAGTTCGTGATTGGATAAGTTCTCGATACACATTGGCTTGAAATCAAGCTCTGGCGCGGATCTCGAAGGCATTGCCTTGGAGACCCGCGCCAGTATTGGCTTCCGGGCCAATGTCCGGTTCAACGACTTACTTGCCCAGCTTCACTTGCTTCAGATTGACCTCGACATCGATCGCTTCAGAGGCGCGATTGCTCCACATCCAGCAAAAGTCCTGATCCAGAGGCGCTGACAGCACCCCTTCGGCACTGGCGATTTGCTTGCGATTTTCCGGATAGCTGACATCTTTGCCGACGTGATAGTGGATATTGAAATCGGTGGGTGCCGAACCTTTGAATTGCCACGACACGCCATCACCTTTCTTAAGCTTGCCGCAGACCTCAAGGAATTTTTTAGGGGCAATACTGGCCTTGTGCGCGAACGCATCACCGTTCCATTTGAGATCGACGATCTCGGCACTTGCGGCAACCGGCAGCATCAATGCCGCGAATAGTGAAACTGCTCTCATTTAGCCATCTCGATCTCGGTCACAGCATAGCCACTGGCGACCTTCTCGGCCTTGAATTTGACTTTGTCACCGACTTTCACCTTGTCGAGCAACGCGGTGTCTTTAACCTGAAATACCATCGTCATGGCAGGCATGTCCAGATTTTTGATCTCGCCGTGCTTCAGCGTGATCTTCTTTGCGTCTTTGTCGACCTTGCGAACTTCAGCATCCGCCATGCTGCTCGCTTCAACCGCAGACTTCGCGGCAGCGGGCTTGCTCGCGGGGTGCTTGTCGGCGTGGTCGCTGGAAGCCCAAGCCGGGGAAACGGCGAGTTGTGACAAAAGAATGGTGGATGTGGCGGCAAAAAGCGTTAGTGTTTTCATGGTGATTTCCTTAGATTAAGAATAAAACGACGTTGGTTCGGGTGTATGAATGGAAATTCGGACACGGCCATCGATAGATTGCGTTGCTTATCTCGGCCAGTGTATTGACAACGCTCGCAGTTCATGAACGATTCAAGCAACCACATAGAGGACAACAGATGACGTTATTGCGATCATCTCACACGCATATGTGACATCACATCGTTGGCAACACACCAGCGGCCAAAAAACGATCAGCAAAAAGAAGTAACGCATGCCGGTCTGCCGCGAATGTCAGCACGAATAATCAAGCTATTTGGCGGCAACCGAGATTTTGCCCACCATACCCGCCTGATAGTGGCCGGCAATGAGGCAGGCAAAATCAAAATCACCTGCGCGATTGAAAGTCCAGATGATTTCGCCGGTCTTGCCGACGGGCACATGCGCCATGTACGGTTCATCGTGTTCCATGTTCGGGAATTTCAACATCAGGGCGGCGTGTTCGTTGAGTTCTTTCTTGGTGCCGATGACGAACTCGTGCAGCATCTTTCCCTCGTTTTTGAGCACGATCTTGATCGTCTCGCCCTGTTTGGCCTCGATCTTGTCTGGCGTGAACCGCATGTTATCGGTCATCACAATATTGATCGTACGCTTGGCGGCCTTGGCATCGCCCGCGATGCCCCAGGCCTTCTGTTCCTTTTTGACGGCGACGGGTTTTTTCTTGTCGTGCGCATCCCCGTGCGCGTAAACCTGTCCGATGAAAGCGGAAAGGAGGACGATGATGAATATTGAGAGTTGACGTTGCATGTGGATGGTTCCTTGGGTGAAGTTGATTTGACTGAATTTGCTGCCGCTTAAAATTGCGGGGCCGGATCGTGAGGCGAGACGCTATCCGTCCGGCACATCGCGCGCTTGGCGAAATTTGCCAACCGCGAGATAGCTGGTGCCTGCGTGCCATGCGCCTTTCAATTCAAGCGTCTCGCACTGTGGCCTCAACAATGCGCACGGGTCGCGCAAGCCGTGAAAGGTGGTGAGATAACGGCGCGCGCGCCACAGGACGAAAAGATTGACCGGCCAACCCGACCACCAAGTCAGGGTTCTCATCCCGAGCACCGATAAACGCGCACCCGGCTTGGAGAGTTGACTAATGCGCGCAATGGCGGCGGGCGATTGCAAGACATCATGCGTGAATGAGCACAACACAGCATCAGCGTCAAACGTGCGCGATACCAAATTCACATCGGCCGTGATAATTTCGGCATGGTCGATCCCGGCCTCGCGCAGCCTCTGACGGGCAATATTGGCCATCTCCGGGCACTGTTCGATACCGAGTACCTTGCCGCGCGGGCCGACTTGCCGCGCCAGAACGACCACCGTGCTGCCCGTGCCGCACGCGACATCCAGCACTCTCTCGCCTGGTTGCAGTGCGAGGGATTGAATCGCCAGCGCGCGCAGCGGCTCGATGCGCCAACAACTCGCATCATAATGTTGCGCCATTGTCTGGTAGCGGGCGATAGCGAGTGCGGGCTTGGCACCGGCACTCAGGTCATCAAGAACGTCAATGCCCGCCATGTTTGCCTCCCGACGGTTTCTTGACGGTGACTTCAACTTCTTTTTTCGGCGTTTCCTTCAGTTGCATCGACTGCCTGCCCTCGGACTTAAAACGCGCCGGCTCGGTTAACGAACCCGTCCATTCGAATGCCTGCGTGCCCTCTGGTTGCTTGTACCAGCCGGGGTCTTTGTAGTCCCCCGGCTTTTGGTCGCGTCGCACCTTGAGCATGGTGAACATGCCGCCCATTTCCACCGGGCCGTAGGGGCCGGCACCGGTCATCATCGGCAGCGTGTTATCCGGAATCTGCATTTCCATCTCGCCCATGTCGGCCATGCCGCGCTCGCCCATCACCATGTAGTCCGGGATGAGTGATGTGATCTTGGAGACCACCTCACGGTGATCGACACCGATCATGGTCGGCACGTTATGTCCCATCGCGTTCATCGTGTGATGCGACTTGTGACAGTGAAACGCCCAGTCGCCTTCTTCATCGGCAAGGAAATCGACCTGCCGCATTTGTCCGACCGCGACGTCGGTGGTGACTTCCGGCCATCGCGAGCCCCTTGATGTCGGCCCGCCGTCGGTGCCAGACACCACGAACTCGTGCCCATGCAAATGAATCGGATGATTCGTCATCGTCAGATTGCCGATGCGGATGCGTACTTTGTCGCCTTTACGAACATTGAGCGTATCGATGCCCGGAAACGCGCGGCTGTTCCACGTCCAGAGATTGAAATCGAGCATGGTATTGACCTTCGGCGTGGCGCTGCCGGGGTCGATGTCATAGGCGTTTAGCAGAAAACAAAAATCACGATCCACCGGATCAATGAGTGGATGCGTGCCTTTCGGATGCGTGACCCAGAAACCCATCATGCCCATCGCCATCTGTGTCATTTCGTCGGCGTGCGGGTGATACATGAATGTGCCTGGCCGCTTTGCGACGAACTCGTAGACAAAGGTCTTGCCGACGTCGATTTGCTTTTGATTCAATCCGCCTACGCCATCCATGCCATTGGGCAGACGTTGCCCGTGCCAATGGATGGTGGTGTGTTCGGGCAGTTTGTTGGTGACAAAGATTCGCACCCGGTCGCCTTCCACCACTTCAATGGTCGGTCCCGGCGATTGTCCGTTATAGCCCCACAAATGTGCTTTCATCCCCGGTGAAATTTCACGGATCACCGGCTCGGCGACGAGATGAAATTCCTTCACGCCTTTGTTCATGCGCCACGGCAGCGTCCAGCCATTGAGTGTCACCACGGGATTGTAAGGACGTCCATCCTTAGGTATCAATGGCGGCATGGTGTCGGGCTTGGTCTGGATGACAGGCTCCGGTAATGCCGCCATGGCCACGCGGCTAACGGATGCGGCAGCGACCGCGCCGCCCGCCAATCCTGCAACCCCAAGCGCGCTGAAAAATTTTCTGCGATCAAACATGTT
>JAYURJ010000254.1:0-26038 GCA_043756275.1 Betaproteobacteria bacterium
GAAAACGATCATCGTGCCGATGACCGCAGTACCACTCGCCAGCTTCAGGCTATTGATGAAAGCATCACCCACTTCGCCGTCGAACAGGCCAAACACATAATGCCTCGTGCTAAAAGAAAGATCGTAGGGCCAGAATTTAACGAAAGACGCGAATATCGCCATGCCAAGTACCGCTAACATCCACAGCGCGACCAAGCCACAATAGCCGGTCATGACGGCATCGTAGCCACGGCTGGGCTTGGGGGCATATGGCACTGCGCGTGCCGTCAGCATTGAAGTTTGCTTACGTTGCACGAGGCGATCAACAAAGAACGTCAGCAGTGCCGGTGCCAGCAGAATAAAGCCGACCACTGCACCCTTCTGGAAATCCTGCTGGCCGATCACCAGCTTAAAAATATCCGTGGCCAGCACATTGAAATTTCCACCGATCACTTTTGGGATACCGAAATCAGTGATCACCAGTGTGAACGTCACCATCGCCGCGCTGATGAGCCCATATTTCGCACCGGGCAGCGTGATAGTAAAAAATTTGCGCGCACTCGATGTTCCCATCGCGTCGGCAGCTTCATAGAGACGCGCATCTGCCAAAGAGAGCGCCGTGACCAGAATCATCAGGGCATGCGGGAACACGCTGAATATTTCAGAAATGATGATGCCCGGTGCGCCGTAGATCGAGGCGATGCCGACCGCCTTCATCGCATCTTTGAGCACCCCCTGATTGCCAAACCAGTAAATAAATGAAATCGCTGAGAGCAGTGAGGGTGCGAGCAATGGCGTCAACGTGATGGTGCGAAACAATCCTTTGAACGGCATGCAGCTTCGGGTCAGTGCATAGGCGAACAAAAACGCGGCGGGCATGGCAATAAACGTAACTATGGTCGAGACCCAGATGCTGTTCCACAACGACTGCTTTAACGCTGGCGTTTGTACGTAGGCGATGAAATTATCGAGTCCGACGAATGCACCATCTTTGTTCTCGACGCTCTGCATCAGAATGGCCGCGAGGGGTGCTGCGAGGAAGGCGAACAACGCAAGCGCGATCAGAATCAACACGGCATGGCCGATACGATCAGTCCAATGCACTTTCTGCTTCACGTTCGTCAATATGCTGCTGTCGATTACAGCCGCCATGTCAGGCCCCAAACAAGCGCAGACGTTCCGTCAGGATGCGCAACTTGAGACGGCTGCCCTGCTCCAGCGTTTGCTCAGCGAGAAAATTGAGCGATAAATACACCGTGAGCGCCATCGGCAGACGGTCTGCTGACACGCGCACCAGACAGTACGAGCCGAGAAACTCTATTTTTTCGATCAAGGCATCGATCACATTCGTGTCGCCAGCCTGAATAGGTCGCGCCACGATGTCTTCCGGGCGAAGGTAGGCTTTCACCGTCTGGCCGACATCCACACACTGCGCACACTTGAGGGTCATGCCGCCAACCAGCAAACTGCCCGGTGCGGTGACTTTACCTTCAAGCACATTGGCCTTGCCGACAAAATCCACCACGAACGGCGAGGCCGGTTCGCGATAAATTTCCAGCGGCGAGCCAACCTGTTCGATGACGCCATGATTCATCACCACGATGCGGTCGGCCATCGACAGCGCCTCCTCCTGATCGTGCGTGACCATGATGGTGGTAATACCGAGTCGCTGTTGGAGCGAACGGATTTCATGCCGCAGGCGCACCCGCTCCAGCGCATCGAGGGCCGACAGCGGCTCATCGAGCAGCAGCAAGCCGGGCGAGGTTGCGATGGCGCGTGCCAGCGCGATGCGCTGCTGCTGCCCACCCGACAATTGGCCGGGAAACTTGCCTCCGCTGTCGGGTAATCCGACCAGCTTCAGGAGTTCGTTGACCCGCGTATTGATGTCGCCTCGGGACTTGCTGCGATTGACCAGCCCATACGAAACATTGTCAAAAATACTGAGATTCGGAAACAATGCATATGACTGAAAAACGATGCCGTAGTCGCGATCAGCCGGTGGCAGGCGGGAGATGTCGCGCCCACTTTGTCGGATGGTGCCCGATGTTTGCACTTCCAATCCGGCGATGATGCGCAGCAACGTAGTCTTGCCGCAACCTGAGGGCCCCAGAAAACAAACGAACTCACCGCGATGCACGGTGAGTTCGACATTTTTCAGCGCATGAAAGTCGCCGAAGTTCTTGTGTATGCCTGACAGCTCAAGCGCCGACGCGGCGCTCGATGTTGCCGCACCGGCACCAGCCATACCCGCTACTTCTTTGGCTCGGATTTACTGTCGTAGCGTTTAGTCCACTCGGCGAGGATTCTTTCGCGGTTGTTTGCGGCCCAGACGAAATCGACATTGACCAGCCGGGCTTCGTAGTCCTTGGGGATATTGGGCAGCGGCTCAGCGACACCAGGAATTGCCGTAATGGCGAAATTCTTGCCGTAGAGAATCGCTGCATTTCTGCTCGATGCCCAGTCAGCCAGTTTCTTGGCAGCGTCGAGTTTCTTGGTGCCTTTGTGAATCGCAAACGCTTCCAAGTCCCAGCCGAGACCTTCCTTCGGGAACACGAGGTCAATCGGTGCGCCTTTGGCTTTGTTGGTGTTGGCGCGGTACTCGAACGAGATTCCCATCAGGTATTCGCCCGTGCCTGCCAAGGTGCAGGGTTTGGAACCCGAGTGTGTGTACTGGGCGATGTTCTCGTGGAGCTTGTCCATGTATTCCCAGCCGCCCTTTTCGCCAAAGATCGTGAGCCATGCCGTCACGTCAAAAAAGCCGGTGCCCGAAGACGCTGGATTGGGCATCACGATCTGGCCTTTGTATATCGGCTTGGTCAAGTCCTGCCAGGTCTCTGGCTTGGGAAGATTTTTCTTGGCCGCTTCAATCGTGTTGAAGCAGATGGTTGCACCCCACACGTCCATGCCAAACCACGCGGGTGGGCTCTTCTTGTCGACATATTTTGGCGTGAGCGCGGCCAAATTGCTCGGTGCATATGGCTGCAACATGCCATTGGAATCGAGCAGCGCCAGACTGGACGCAGCAACGCCCATCACCGCGTCGGCCTGTGGATTGGCCTTTTCCGCAAGCAGCTTGGCGGTGATCACGCCAGTGGAATCACGCACCCACTTGATTTCAATATCCGGGTACTCCTTGTTGAAGCCTTGTTCATAGGCCTTCAATTGATCGGTTTCGAGCGCAGAGTAAACAAGCAACTGTGTCTTTTGCGCCAATACCGTAGACGCGAACAACATACCCAGCAGGCCGGTAAAGATGGTTTTGGTCCAAGCGAGTTTCATGCAAATTCCCCTTCAGTTAAGTAAGAGTGCAGAACTGTGCGACAACGATGTGTCATTTTGGTGACTGTGCAAAAAAGCGTCTGCGCCGTCGTGCGAATTGACGTTTAAGTCTATCGACTCCACGAATGCGATGTCAACTGCTTTTTGTCGATTGTAGACAATTTGTCAAAAATGGCGTTAAATGAAAATCTATGAATGCAGAAATCATCGCCCATCCGACCATTGCTTTGCTTCAAACCAGTTCGTTGGTCAGCGTCGTACATGCCGAGCTCGAACAGATGATCTTGTCGGGCCGTCTGGCACCCGGCGAAAAACTGACCGAGCTGACTATCGCCGCCAAACTCGGCATTTCGCGCGGGCCGTTGCGCGAGGCATTTCGCATGCTCGAAGAAGCAGGACTGGTGCGCATCACCAAAAACCGCGGTGTGTTTGTGCGCGATATTGCCGTCGAAGAGGCAATTGAAATTTTTGATCTGCGTGCCGCCATGGATGAGCTGGTTGGCAGGAAACTCGCAGAAAACATCACCGCTGCGCAAATCAAGGAAATCCGCGGCATGGTAGATGCGATGGAAAAAGCGGTGAAAGAAAAAGACACCTACCACTATCACCTGCTGAACCTTAGATTTCACGACCGTCTGGTTGAGTTGGCCGGTAACAGCAAGCTCTCAGCCATTTATCGCAAGCTGATCAAAGAGCTTTCACTGTTTCGCCGCCTAAATCTTGAGGACGGCTGGCTCATGCCGATATCGGCGTCTGAGCACCGGCAAATTGTCAAAGCGATTGCATCAGGCGATCCCGATGCAGCCGGCAAGGCGATGTTTGAGCACGTGATGGACAGCAAGGAGCGCACCATCGCGCATAACCTGCGCAGACAGTTGCAGGCAGAACCAGATCCACAGGCAGCCAAGAAGCAACTGCGGGCGTCGCAGGACAAGCTCGCGCTAAAACCAGAAAGGTTTTGATGGTTTCAAGTACCACGCCGGCAACAAGCCGACCGGCTTCACCTCACGAAAGCTGACGATGCAAGATGAACATTTTCGATGCGAGTCAATGCGTATCTCGGGCAAAAAAGTTGGCGCTGAGCGTCGTGGTGATCGCGTCATTCCGGTCGTTAACCCCTACACAGGCCAATGCATCGGTTCCGTACCAAAGGCAACCGTTGAAGAAATTCGACATGCTTTCGCAACGGCCGCTGCCTATCGCCCAACATTAACGCGCTTTAAACGTGCCGACATTCTCGACCGTGCTGCCGCACTGATTCGGAGCCGCACGACAGAAATCGCCGCACTCATCACGGCCGAAAGCGGATTGTGTCTGAAGGACTCCACATATGAGGTTGGCCGCGTCGCCGATGTGCTCGGGTTCGGTGCCAACGAGGTATTGAAGGACGACGGGCAAATTTTCTCCTGCGATCTCACACCGCATGGCAAGACGCGTCGCGTCTATACGCAACGCGATCCGTTGCTGGGCGTGATCAGCGCCATCACACCATTTAATCATCCGATGAATCAGGTCGCACACAAAGTGGTGCCATCGATTGCCACCAATAACCGCATGGTGCTAAAGCCAAGTGAAAAGGTGCCTTTTTCAGCGCTGCTGCTGGCCGATATTCTTTACGAGGCCGGGTTGCCGCCGGAAATGTTTTCAGTCGTTACTGGTGATCCACGCGAAATCGCCGATGAGCTCATTACCAATCCGCATGTGGACCTCGTCACGTTTACGGGTGGCGTTTCCATCGGCAAATACATTGCGGCGAAAGCGGGCTATCGCCGCATCGTGCTCGAGCTCGGCGGCAACGATCCGATCATCGTGATGGAAGACGCCGACCTCGATGAGGCGTCGTCACTCGCAGTACAGGGTTCCTACAAAAATTCCGGGCAGCGCTGCACGGCGGTCAAGCGGATGTTGGTGCACACGCAAGTTGCCGAACGCTTCACGGAACTTGTGGTTGAAAAAACCCGCGCGTGGAAGTTTGGCGATCCGACTGATCCCGGCATGGATATGGGCACGGTCATCGATGAGGAGGCTGCGAAGCTTTTTGAAACGCGTGTCGAGCAGGCGGTATCCGACGGCGCGAGGCTTCTCGTTGGCAACCAACGCGACGGCGCTCGTTATGCGCCGACGGTGCTCGATCAGGTCCGTCCGGAGATGATGCTGGTACATGAAGAAACTTTTGGACCCGTATCGCCGATTATTCGTTTTAACAATGTCGACGAGGCCATCCAGATTTCCAACGGCACCGCCTATGGGTTGTCATCGTCGGTGTGCACAAACCGGCTCGATTACATCACCCGCTTTGTGTCCGAACTTCAGGTCGGATCGGTGAACGTGCGCGAGGTGCCGGGCTATCGACTAGAACTCACGCCATTCGGCGGCATCAAGGATTCAGGTCTGGGCTACAAGGAAGGTGTGCAGGAGGCGATGAAAAGCTTCACCAACACAAAAACCTACTCACTGCCATGGTGACCGCCGCCGTGTGCATGCTCTAGCGGGCTGTCAATGAATACGCTTATCAATATTCTTTCCGGTGTTGCACTGCTGGTGTGGGGCACGCATATCGTGCGCAGCGGCGTGTTACGTATTTTCGGGGCCAACCTGCGACGCGTGCTGTCTGCGAGTGTCGCGAACCGCTTCCACGCATTTCTTGCGGGCTTGGGCGTTACGAGTTTGGTGCAGTCGTCGTCCGCGACAGCCGTAATTACCGCCTCTTTCGTCAGCCAAAACATGATGCCGCTAGCGCCCGCGCTGGCGATCATGCTCGGGGCCGATGTTGGGACCAGCCTCGTGGTGCAGGTGTTCTCGTTTGATCTTTCGTGGCTGGCACCACTGATGATCGGCGTCGGTGTGGTGCTGCATTTGTCCCGCAAAGGCACCCGCACGGGCCAAATTGGCAGAGTGGCCATCGGCATTGGGCTGATCCTGCTTGCACTGCAAATGATCATGAACGCGGCCCAGCCGTTATCGCAAGCGCCCGGTATGAAAGTCATCCTTGCCTCAATTTCAGGCGACCCGCTGCTAGACATTTTGGTCGGCGCTGTATTTGCGATCGCGTTCTGGTCCAGTCTCGCTGTCGTGCTGCTGACGGCAACATTCGCGGCGTCTGGACTGATCGGCCTGAAAATGGCGCTGTTTCTTGTATTGGGTGCGAATCTCGGTAGTGCAATTCTTGCGCTGTTGGCAACCAGCGGAACGGGCCCCGCTGGTCGGCGTGTTGCGCTCGGCAATATTTGTTTCAAGGTAATCGGTTGTGCCATCACGGTGGCATTGCTTGGCAACATAGAAAATCTGCTCACGCACATTGACCCTTCGCCTGGCCGGATCGTTGTCAATTTTCATCTTGCGTTTAATCTGCTACTGGCAGCCTGCCTGATCGGCTTCACCGGCCCGGTCGCGAGGCTGGTCGAGCACCTGATGCCGAACCGTCCGGAACAGGACAAAGGGGTAAAACCGAAGTATCTTGACCTGGCCGCACTTGATACGCCAGCCCTTGCCACGTCCAACGCAGCCCGCGAAGCGCTGCGCATTGGCGACACCATCGAAACCATGTTGGTCGGCACACTTACGGTAATCAAAACCAACGATGCCAGACTCGCAGCCGAGATTCGACGCATGGATGATGATGTCGATGAGCTCTACACCGCGATCAAGCTTTATCTCACCCAGATCAGTCGTGAGGCGCTGGATGAAAAAGAAAGCCGTCGCTGGACAGACATTATTTCGCTGACGATAAACCTGGAGCACATCGGCGACATCATTGAACATATTCTTGAAGACGTCGGTACCAAGATGATCGCGCAACGCCTGGCTTTCTCCGAAGCAGGCATGACCGAGTTAAGCGAAATGCATGCGAAATTGCTCGCCAACCTGCGCTTGGGTCTCAACGTATTTCTGAACGGCGACCTCAAAAGCGCTGAATTGTTGCTCGCGCAGAAAGTCGAGTTTCGCGAAATGGGCTTGGCCTTTGCCGATTCGCACCTGCACCGGCTCGCCGGCCAGAGCCTGCAAACTGTCGAAACCAGTTCCCTTCATCTGGACATCATCAATGATTTCAAACGTATCAATTCGCTTATCTGTTCAATCGCCTATCCGATTCTCGAACAAGCGGGTGCATTGTCACGGTCGCGGCTACGCGAGGGCTTCCTCGACGGGAAAATTGCAATCGTGCCCACTGGCACACCAGTATCTGCAGATCGGATTTGAGTAAAAATGACCCTTGCGCTTGCGGACATCGAGAAGCTGTTTTCAGTGCACGGGGCACAAATGTACAGCGGCGAGCCTGTCACCCAGTTGCAGCACGCGTTGCAAACCGCCACACTGGCTGACCGAAATAATGCCGACGATGAACTTGTAACGGCTTGTTTGTTGCATGACCTTGGCCATATGCTCAACGATCAGGGTGAGACACCAACGCTGCGCGGTCTTGACGATACCCACCAATATTTTGCATTGCCGTTTTTGCGCGGACTGTTTTCCGACCGGGTACTCGATGCCATCAAACACCACGTCGATGCCAAGCGCTATTTGTGCCGGATGCATGCTGATTACTGGGGCGCTCTATCGGTCGATTCGAAACGCAGCCTTGAATTACAGGGCGGCATTTTTAGCTCGCAACAGTGTATCGATTTCATCGCTCAGCCCGGCGCGATCAATGCAGTAAAACTGCGTCAATGGGACGACCATGCGAAACAGCCCAACGCACGCACACCTGACCTCACGCATTTTCTGAAACGCGCGGCTCTTTGTTGCACCGCCGGGTGAGCAGGCGCGTGGATTGGCGGCACAGCGCCGGGCAACACTCACCATGACGCTCGCACTTACCCTGCCGGTGACGCTGGCTGTGCTGTTTGGCGCATTACTGCATGCCTCATGGAATGCGCTTGTCAAATCGTCGACGGACAAATCACTCGACACCGCACTTATACACGCCCTCGGTTGCGTCGTGGCCGTGCCGCTGGTATTGCTCGCCGGCCTGCCGCCGTCGGCATCGCTTCCGTATCTGGGTGCGTCTCTCATCATTCATATCGGTTACTACATGGCGCTGGCAGGTGCTTACAAACATGGCGATCTTGGGCTGACGTACCCCATCATGCGCGGCCTCGCGCCGGTGCTGGTGGCGCTCGCCAGCGGTATCGTCATTGGTGAACATCTATCGCCATCGGGATGGCTGGGAATCGCGTGTATCAGTATTGGCGTACTACTACTCGGATTGTCAAGCACCGCATTGGCCAATACTGCGCACCGTGCCGCTTTGGGTTTTGCACTTGGTAACGCCGTGATCATTGCGATATATACCGTGGTGGACGGATTGGGTGTGCGAACGGCGGCACAGCATGGTGGAACGGCATTGCAATATGTGGCTACGCTGTTTTTGCTCGATGGCATTCCCTATTTCATTTACGTGATGTCGCAGCGCAAGGCGCAACAACGCCTCGACGCCTGGGCTTACATGCGCGGGCGGTGGCCGCTTGCACTGCTTGGCACTCTGGCCTCGCTCGGCTCCTACGGCATCGCACTTTGGGCCATGACGCAAGCGCCGGTGGCGACGGTGGCGGCATTGCGCGAAGCTTCGGTACTGTTCGCCGCATTGCTCGGTGCCATACTCTTCAAAGAAGTGTTCGGGCTTCAACGAGGTGCCGGCACGCTGCTGATTGTGGGCGGTATTGCGTCACTCAAGCTTGGCTGATTGATCGCAAAAATAACGCAGAGATTGCCATGACCGCCCTCCCCTCACAGGCAGAAATCATCATCATCGGCGGCGGCATCGCCGGGTGCTCGACTGCCTATCACCTCGCATTAATGGGAAAGAAAGATGTGTTGCTGCTGGAACAGGGCACGCTAACGTGCGGCACCACCTGGCACGCCGCCGGACTCATCGGGCAGATGCGGCCGAACCGTAATATGACGCGGATGAGCAAATACGGTATCGAGCTGTATTCGACGCTCGAAGCTGAAACAGGTCTTGCAACCGGCTGGAAACAGTGCGGCAGTGTGAATGTCGCCAAGACACCCGAACGCATGCAGGTTTATCGCAAACAAGCCGCGATGGCGCGAAGCTTCGGTGTGGACGTGGACATCATCAGCCCGCAGCAGGCGGGAGAGCTGTATCCGATATTGCGCATCAACGATTTGCAGGGCGCGCTGTGGATTCCCGGCGACGGTAAAGCCAACCCTGCGGATCTCACCATGTCACTTGCCAAAGGTGCGCGCAATCGCGGTGTGAAGATGATTGAAAACATCGAAGTGACCGGCATCCTCACAGAGCACGGCAACGTCATCGGTGTGCGTACCGCACAAGGCGATGTGCGCTGCGAAACGGTGGTCAATTGTGCCGGACAGTGGGCGCGACAACTGGGTCGGCTTGCCGGCGTGAACGTGCCGCTTTATTCGGCCGAACATTTTTATATCGTCACCGACATCATTCCCGGCGTGCATCCGATGTTGCCGGTGATGCGCGATCCGGATGGATTCATTTACTACAAGGAGGAGGTGGGCGGCCTGGTGATGGGTGGTTTCGAGCCAAAGGCCAAGCCGTGGAAAATGGATCCGATTCCATCAACTTTCCAATTCCAGTTGCTCGATGAGGACTGGAACCAATTTGAAATACTGATGAACAACGCGATCCATCGCACGCCGTGCCTTGAAACTGCACCTGTAAAGATGTTACTCAATGGCCCGGAAAGCTTTACGCCGGATGGCAATTTCATTCTTGGTGAAGCACCGGAGTTGCGCAATTTCTTCGTCTGCGCGGGTTTTAACTCTGCAGGCATCGCCAATTCCGGCGGCGCAGGTAAATTAATCGCTGAGTGGATTGTCGAAGGTGCGGCGCAGTCAGATTTGTGGGATGTGGATATTCGTCGTTTTGGCGGCTTTACCGCCAACCGCCGTGCACTCTCTGCGCGTACCGGCGAGACACTGGGCTTACATTACGCCATGCGCTGGCCAAGGCAGGAGCTGGAAACAGTGCGGCCACTGCGTACATCACCTCTATACGACATTCTCGCTGCCAAGGGTGCGGTATTCGGCAGCAAGAATGGCTGGGAGCGTGCCAATTATTTTCGGCCTTTAGGTGTCGCAGCCGCTGAATACGGACTGGGCCGCCCCGGCTGGCTGGATTGGGTGATTGAAGAACAACGTGCCACCCGCGAAGCGGTGGCCCTTTACGACCAGACATCATTTTCCAAATTACTCATGCAGGGGCGTGATGCCATTGACGTTCTGCAACGCTTGTGCGCCAACGATGTCGACATCCCTATCGATAAGATGGTGTACACGGCGCTGCTGAATGAACGTGGCGGATTTGAATCAGATCTCACCGTGATGCGTTTAGCACAGGACCGTTTCCTCATCATCACCGGCTCGGCGCAGACGACGCGCGACATGGATTGGATCAGCCGCAACATAGGGCGCGACGAAGTTGCAACGTTGACTGACGTGAGTACGCAATTTTGCGTTCTCTCGCTGATGGGGCCGCGCGCGTGCGAACTGTTGACGCGTGTGAGTGCTGATGACCTCTCGAATGAGAATCTCAAATTTTCCTGGACGCGCGAAATTGATATCGGCTTTGCACGTGTGCGTGCGGCGCGCATGAGCTACGTCGGCGGCCCCGGCTTCGAACTATATGTACCGGTGGAAATGGCGCGCCATGTCTACCTTGCGTTGATGGAAGCCGGACAGGATCTCGGTATTCGCGATGCGGGCTATTACGCGCTCGATGCCTTGCGGATTGAAGCCGGTCGCCGCGCGTGGGGGGCTGAGCTGGGACCGGATGAAAATCCGTTTGAAGCGGGGCTCGTCTATGCGGTCAACGGCGACAAGCCAAATCAATTCATCGGCAAGCAAGCGCTCATCAACGCAAAAATGCAGCCGCTGCGAAAAAAACTCATCACCATCGTGCTGGATTCCCCCCACGCATACGCTTGGGGCGGCGAGGGAATCGTGATCGACGGCGAGACGGTCGGTGAGCTGACTTCTGTTGGGTGGAGCCCGAAAGCGAACGCTTGTGTGGGCATGGGTTACGCACGCGGTGCAGCGGCGCAGCGCACACACGCGGGGACCAAAATACAGATTGAGTTGTGGGGCGAGCTTGTTGCGGCAACGGCTTGGGACGCGTGGCCACCTAAAAAATAGCACCCGCCCTTTCAAGCGAGTATTGAATTATTGACCAACATCAAGCACTGGCGCGTCTCTTCAGCCATTTTCATGCCAGAACCCTCGCCGAATGGCGATCTACATATTTTCAAGCTCGATATCTGCGACTAATCAATAAACGACAGATAAGCGCCTAAAAGTTATGCCGCAGGCGCACCCAAACAAATTGTGTAAGCGCGGGGGAATATAATCTCGACTCACTAAAAACCTCGGGAACTCAACATGTCCACCCAGGCAGAAAATCGCAAATCCGCGCTGCTCACTGAAATTGAAAAACTGATCGCGGCCATTGTGCCCGCTGCGCAGCGAGAACTGGCGCATGTATTCACCGCCAAATATTGCAACGAAGTAGACGCGGAAGACTTTGTCGCGTGTGATGCCGATGAGTGGACTGCGTTGGCGCTTTCTCATCTTGCGTTCGGCAGTGAGTTCCAGCGTGGCGCGCCGAAGATGCGCATTTTCAACCCGAGACTGGCAGAAAATGGCTGGGAATCTGCGTCCACTGTCATTGAATTCGTCAATGACGACATGCCCTTCCTGGTCGATTCCATCGCGATGGAAATCAATCGGCAAGGCATCGCCATTGAACTCATTCTGCATCCCCTGTTTGATGCGTCGCGTGATCAGCATGGCTTGCTGACCCGGCTTGACGATGCCAAAGACGGCAGGCGTTTTGAATCATGGATTCATGTCGAAGTTGAGCGTGTCACCGATCCGGCACGCATCAAGGCGCTGGGCGATGGGTTGGTTTCGGTATTGGGCGATGTACGTGCCTCAGTCGAAGATTTTCCAACGATGAAAGCAAAAATAGCCGAGATGTTGTCGGACATGGGCGGCGCAGCGCGGGTTGTGCCGCTGGAAGAACTAGATGAGGCACGTGCATTTTTGAGCTGGACGGTTGACAACCATTTCACGTTTCTCGGTTATCGAGACTACGAATTGTCGGCGCAAAACGGCGTTGACATTTTGAAGATCGTACCCAAATCCGGCTTGGGTATTTTGCGGGAGCCAAAGCTGGGTGGTGTTTCGCAAAGCTTCAACGAGTTGTCGCCAGAGTTAAAGGCGCTCGCCAGAAAACCGCAATTGCTGGTGCTGACCAAAGCAAATTCGCGCGCCACTGTGCATCGCCCCGGCTACCTTGACTACATCGGCGTGAAGCGCTTCGATGACAAGGGCAACGTGATCGGCGAGCGCCGCATGATCGGCTTGTACACCTCCTCGACGTATCACGCAGACCCGCACGACATTCCGCTGTTGCGCCGGAAAATTTCTGTGCTGATGGCACGCGCCGGTTTTCCGCCATCGAGCCACGCCGCTAAAAATCTGTTCTCGATTCTGGAAACCTTCCCGCGTGATGAATTATTTCAGATCGGCAACGACGAATTGTTCGACACCGTCATGGGCATTTTGCGTTTGGGCGAACGCGCCCGCACGCGCATGTTCGTGCGTCGTGACATTTATTCGCGGTTCTATTCGTGCCTGATTTACCTGCCGCGTGAAAATTACAACACCGAAACACGCGTGAAATTGCAGGAGATTCTCAAACGCGCGTTCAATGGCACCAGTGCTGAATTCAATGTGCAGTTATCCGAATCCGTGCTCGCGCGCATTCACATGCTGATCCGCACATCACCGCGTGCTGCGCCACAAACTGACATCAAGGCGCTCGAAGCAGAAGTGATTTTTGCCTTGCGCAAATGGGAAGACGGCGTATTTACGCTGGTGAGCCAGACACCGGGGCTGGGCGAAGATGTCGCCAATCAGGCGCGCCGCGAATTTGTGTTGCCCTTTCCGGCCGCGTATCGCGAAGACGTGAACGCCGGGCAGGCAGTTGCTGATTTCGTCACCGCACAAAACCTGACCGAAGACAATCCGATTGGCATGTCGCTGTATCGTCCAGCTACTGCAAATAACAATGCGCTACGCTTTCGCCTCATCAAGCTGGGCGATGCGGTGCCACTTTCAGGCTCGCTGCCGATGCTGGAAAACATGGGTGTCAAAGTCGAGAACGAACGCTCCTACATCATCGCCCGCAACAATCTATTACCGCTGCACATTCACGATTTCGGCCTCACCCACAGTTTTGCAGACCTCGATCTGGGAAGCATCAAATCAAAATTTGAAGAAGCCTTCGCGCGCATCTGGAAACGAAGCGTTGAAAACGATGGATTCAATCGGCTTACGCTGGCCGCATCGCTTGCCACCGATGAAATTCTGCTCCTGCGCGCGTATGCCAAATATTTGAAGCAGACCGGATTTACATTCAGCCAGCATTACATCGAACAGACGCTGGAAAAACACGCGACCGTCGCGCAACAGTTGGTAAAACTGTTCCACGCGCGATTCGATCCACGCCATCCCGGTGAACGCATTGGTGACGAACGCACCTTGATTGAAGCGATCAACACAACGCTCGATGCAGTTTCCAACGCCGATGAAGACCGCATCCTGCGGCGCTTTCTCGCGGTGATGCGCGCGACTCTGCGCACCAATCACTACCAACCCGACAATCAGGGTGCCCGCAAGAGTTATGTGTCGTTCAAAATCGAATCGGCCAAGGTCCCGGAATTGCCCGAACCAAAACCGCTATTCGAAATTTTCGTGTATTCGTCTCGCTTTGAGGGCATTCATTTGCGCGGTGGGCGCGTCGCACGTGGCGGATTGCGGTGGTCGGATCGACCCGAAGATTTCCGCACCGAGGTGTTGGGGCTGGTCAAAGCGCAGATGGTCAAAAACGCCGTCATCGTGCCGGTCGGCTCCAAGGGCGGCTTCGTACTGAAAATGGCACCGCCCGCCAGCGACCGCGAAGCCTACATGAAAGAAGGTGTGGCCTGCTATCAAAATTTCCTGCGTGGCCTGCTCGACCTGACCGACAACCTCGTCAAAGGCAAGGTGGTGCCGCCGCAACATGTGGTGCGACATGACCCGGACGACGCATACCTCGTGGTTGCCGCCGACAAAGGCACTGCCACGTTCTCCGATTACGCCAATGCGATTTCCGCTGAGTATGGCCACTGGCTGGGCGACGCGTTCGCATCAGGTGGGTCGGTCGGTTACGACCACAAAAAAATGGGCATCACCGCCAAGGGCGCATGGGAAAGCGTGAAGCGCCACTTCCGCGAAATCACCGATACACACGCTGGCGGCATTGACACACAGACCACCGATTTCACCGTGGCGGGTGTCGGCGATATGTCGGGCGATGTATTTGGCAACGGCATGTTGTTGTCAAAGCACATTCGACTGGTTGCTGCATTTGATCACCGTCACATTTTTCTCGACCCAAACCCGGATGCCGCCAAGAGTTTCAAGGAGCGTGAGCGCATGTTCGCATTGCCGCGCTCGAGTTGGGACGACTACAACAAGACGTTGATCTCCGCAGGCGGCGGCATTTTTCCGCGTGGTGCCAAAACAATTGCTGTCACACCCGAAGTGAAAGCCGTGCTGGGGATCACTGCTACCAGTGACACCATGACACCGATTGAACTCATACGCGCAATCCTCAAAGCGCCAGTCGATTTGTTCTACAACGGCGGCATCGGCACCTATGTGAAGGCAAGTTATCAATCGAACGCTGAAGTCGGCGATCGCGCCACCGACGCATTGCGTATCAACGGCAATGAATTACGCTGCAAGGTTGTGGCCGAAGGCGGCAATCTTGGCTTTACCCAGTTGGGCCGGATCGAATACGCGCTCGCTGGTGGACGCATCAACACGGATGCGATCGATAATTCAGCGGGTGTGGATTGTTCGGATCACGAAGTCAATATCAAAATTCTTGTCGGCGCGATTATCGACGCGGGCAAGCTTGCAGAAGCAGACCGCAGCAGTTTTCTAGCAAAGATGACCGATGAAGTTGGGCAATTGGTGCTGAAGGACAATTATTTCCAGACGCAGACGCTATCAATTTCTGGCGTGCGCGGCGAAAAACTGATCGACGCGCAAACGCGCTTCATCCGCCATCAGGAAAAAACCGGTCGTCTGAACCGCGCAGTGGAATTTCTGCCGAGCGATGAAGAAATGAGCGAGCGCAAGGCGAATAAAAAAGGACTCACGTCGCCGGAGCGCGCGGTGTTGCTGGCGTACAGCAAGATGGAATTGTTCGATGAGTTACTGAAAACGGATTTGATCGATGACAAATATGTCGCCGATGCGCTCATCACCTATTTCCCGACGGCGTTGCAGCAAAAGTACACGAGCGTGATGCAGAAGCACCCGCTAAAACGTGAAATTATCGCGACAGAAATTGCTAACAGCACCATCAATCGCACCGGCAGTGTCTTCGTGCACCGCATGCAGGAAGAAACCGGCGCGACCGCACCGGAAGTGGTGCGCTGCTTTATTCTCACCCGCGATATTTTTCTGGTTGGTGATCTTTGGAACCGCATCGATGCGCTCGACGGCAAGGTACCCGCCAGCGTGCAGAACGACATGCTGATCGATGCGGGGCGGTTGGTGTTGCGCGGCACGCTGTGGTTCCTGCGCCGCCGCACGGATCGCATGCCGATCGCAAAAGTGCTGGAATTTTTTGCGCCGGGTGTGGCAACTATCTCTGACCGATTACCTGAATTTCTCTCCAGCGAGGACTTGAAGGCGTTAAAGGACGTTGAGACCAGATTCACGTCCAAAGGTGTTCCGCCGGACTTGGCCACGGCATCCGCCCGACTGGACGCCATGTATTCGGTGCTCGATATTGTCGAAATCTCGCAGGAATTGAAACGGGAGGTTGCGCTGGCGGCATCGGTGTACTTCACGCTGGTTGGCAAGCTTGGGCTGCGCTGGCTGGCTGGCCAGATCACGAGTCTGCCGGTCCAATCGCACTGGCAGGCGATGGCGCGCGCAGCGATGCGCGACGACCTCGCCAATCTGCAACGGCAACTTGCCAGCGGCGTGTTGAAGCACTCGCCAGAAGAGGCTGATCCCGCCGCATTGATCGATGCATGGGAGAAGCATCACGACAAGGCGCTGATCCGCATGCGCGAAGTGATGGCGGATTTGAAATCTGCGCGTGAAAGCGATCTGGCGATGCTGTCGGTCATGCTGCGGGAACTCAGGGTGCTGGTTTGAGTTCTATAGGGCATGAATAGTCAACTTGGTGTTTCGGAAAAAACGTCGCGCTGGATCTTCGCCGGTATTGGGTTGATCTGCGTTGCGGTACTGAGTGTGGCGTATTTTTTACAATACGGCCCGGGCGAGCAACAGCCCTGTCCGCTTTGTATCTTGCAGCGCTACGTTTATTTGGCCATTGCTGCAGTCGCGCTGCTGGCGGCACTGGTTGGCCCAAACCGCATCGGCACAATGATCACTGCAGGGCTGCTGGGATTGCTCTCGGCAGCAGGTGCGGGACTGGCTATCTGGCAGGTCAGCAAAGGGGACTCGATGGCGAGTTGTCTTAACGATCCGGTCGGCATATTCGTCTACAACTTACCGATGCGCGCATGGTGGCCGGAATTTCTGGCGGCCTACGGCGGCTGTGCAGATAAATATCCACCGCTGTTTGGCATCAATGTGCCGGTGTGGTCGCTGATCTGTTTTGCGTCGATGCTGACCGTCTGCGAATTCATGCTGGTCAAGCACTTCAGAGGCGCACGACATTGACGCGCCAATGCGTCACCATGCTTAGCACCACGCCAACATGCCGCGCGACGATCTGATCGATGCCCTTCGCGGGCTGGCGCTGTTCGGCATCCTCGCCGTCAACATCCAAAGCTTTGTCTGGGGCGTTGGCAGTCCTTCACTTGGCGTGCTCTTTGAGTCGAGCAGCATTGCTGACGAGGTCTGCCTGTTTTTCACCGCGCTTTTGTTTGAATACAAGTTCTATCCCATCTTCTGTTTTTGTTTCGGATATGGGTTTGCCGTGCAAACACGCCGCTGGACCGCGCGCGGCATCAATGCACATGCGCGTTTCACTCGACGCATGAATTTCATGTTGTTCATGGGTATTGCACATGGCCTGCTGCTTTGGTTTGGCGATATTCTGGCGCGTTACGCAATCGCCGGATATTTATTACGCGGGCACATCAGGAAGGGGCCACGCGCGTTGCTGGGCGCGGCAAAATTCTGGTTGATGATTGTCGTCGTCACGAGCTTGATATTTGCCGTTATTGCAGGAGTTTCATCCAGCGGCCGGGCCGACAACCCCAGCGAAACCGCTGACGAAAATCAAGCCACACAGATGGAAGCTGAGCTGGAAGGCGAACGCGTTTTCGCGATCTACACCGAAGCCGATTACAAAGCCGCCACCCTGCAACGCGCCAACGATTTTTCAATCGTTACCGCCACATATATATTTGTACTGCCACAGGTGATGTTGTTATTTCTCCTTGGTGCACTGACGGCGCAGCTCAAATGGCTGCGCTATCCGGCGCGTTATCGCACTTTTTGGCAGCGCGTATTTTGGTTTGGGCTGCTCACCGGCCTGCCAATCAACATCGCATTTGCGATTTCGCAGTTATCGGTGGCGTCGAACCCGTGGACGCCGATAACGATGTGGCAAGCCTTGCTGGGATCGTTCGCACCGGTGCTGGCGTTGGCGTATGTGGCGGCGTTTGCACTGATTCGCACGAGTCAACCGGGGCTCGCCCTGGTTCGATTGTTTGCGCCTGCGGGAAGGCTTGCACTCACGTTTTATGTCAGCCAATCGGTGTTGATGGCATTGCTGCTCAACGGCTTTGGTGTCGGGCTTGGGCTTGGCGCGGCGTTCGGACAAGTTGAATTGTTCATCACCGCCGTGGTGATTTATGCTTTGCTACTTGCCGCTGCGCATCTGATGCAACGTTTTAATGTTTCAGGGCCATTGGAAGGAATCTGGCGGCGCTATACAGATTCCGCAGGCGGCAGCTACATTAAAAAATGAATTAAAATACGCAGAACGCCTATTGACGGGCTTCTCAGAAGCATTTATGCCTGAAAGGCACACCCACGCTATAGTTTTATTTTTATCACGCGTGCGTGTTGGCCTCTGCGATAGCCAACGCCAGCGCCTGAGCAATGACTTTCCCGGCAGGTTTTGCCACAAACCGACCCGTCCCCCGCAATTGCGCAAGGCACTCGCCCTGCTGAACGCCGACCCCAAAATTCGGCACCGCTTTATCCTGCGCGATCACGCGTAATGCATCCGCAAGCTGATTTCCCGCCGCCAATCCCGCCGCTGTGCCCGGGAAAAACGCCAAAAATGAACCGGGTTCGATGTACTCAAATTCAATCGGGCCTGATGTGAGAACCTTGCCCCGAACGGCAAATTTGTGTGCTGGCTCCAACCCGTTTGGAGAAGTCGCGTAGACCACGGTTAGTTGCAACCACGGTGATGAATAGCCCTGTTTTCTGCTGCCAAAAAGCCCAAAAAGTGCCATACGCAATGTTCCCCACAGAGACTGATGGCACGATTCTAACGTGATCAGCTCGTCAATTTGGAGGCTGCACCAGCGCATCATGCGCGCCTTGAGGTACGATACTGACTGCGCACCTACCCCACCGGATCAAACTCCGGACACCACAGTAAAACAGAGAATGCAGCCATGAAGTTCGTGATCGTAGATGACGAGGAGTTCATGCTCAAGCTGATGACGCTTGTGCTTGAGGCCGAGGGGCATACGGTCAAGGCATACGATTCGAGCGTGCAGGCACTGCGCGAAATTCCCATTGAGCGGCCCGACTGCGTCATCACCGATGTCATCATGCCCGAGATGGACGGCTTCGAACTTTGCCGTGAATTGCGCAAGCGCGTCGATCTGGCTTCGATCAAGATCATCATGTGCACGTCTAAATCCTACGATTTTGATCGCCGACGCGCCAAGGAACTCGGTGCGGACGGCTATATCGTGAAACCGATCCGGCGCGAAACGCTGATGCAGCAAATCGATGAAATCCTGTCCGAAAGTGTGACGGTGAGCTACTGGGGGGTGCATGGAACGCTGCCGGTTTGCGGCGCGGATTCGCTGCGCTACGGCGGTAATACGTCGTGCGTAAGTGTTGAAGTCAGCGGTGAGCCGCTGTTCATTTTTGACTGCGGCTCCGGCATCAAACAGCTATCAGACAGCATCAGCGCGGCAAAGGTACAGCGCATGGCAGCGCGGATTTTTATTTCGCACACGCACTGGGACCATATCAACACGATTCCATTCTTTGGCCCGCTATACGTGCGCGGCAATCAGATTGAATTATTCGGCCCGTATCAGGGCGACCTCACCATTGAGCGGGCCATCGCGGCGCAAATGGAGAGCGTTTATTTTCCGGTGACGATTCGGGAATTCGGCGCGCGGTTATTGTTCCGCGATTTGCGCGAAGAAACACTCGAATTCGGCCCGGTACGCATCGACACGATGCTGCTCAAACATCCCGGCTATTGCCTCGGCTACAAACTCACCTGCTACGACCGGACGGTTTGTTACATCACCGACAACGAGCTTTATCTCAAGACCGATCCGCGTTATGACCTGGCCTATGTTGAGCGGCTGGCTAATTTCATTCGCGGTGCCGATCTACTCATTACCGACACCACTTATCGTGATCATGAATATCCGTCAAAGGTGGATTGGGGCCACTCCTGCGTGAGCGAAGTAGCCGACCTTGCGTTCAGGGCAGAGGTCAAACGACTGCACCTGTTCCACCACGATCCAGACCAGACCGATGACGACATCGACCTGAAGCTCGCCGAAATGCGCGCCGCGCTATTTCGTTTGGGTGCGGTCGTGGAATGCGATGCGCCGCCTGAAAAAACCAAGCTGAAGTTGTAACTGGCTTGAGCGTTGCGGCTACTTCCGCTTCGACGGGCCCCCGCCCACATATTTCTCCAGCCACGCAAAATACTCGCGGTACCAGAGACGGGAATTCTGCGGCTTCAATATCCAGTGATTTTCATCGGGGAACAACACCAGCCGTGACGGCACGTTGAGCGTTTTCAACGTGCTGTAGTACGCCAACCCTTGCGCATCCGGCACGCGATAATCGAGCGCGCCGTGAATGACCAGCGTTGGCGTTTTCATGTACTTAGTGAACGTGATGGGATTCTGCGCGGCAAATTTCTTCGGGTCGTCCCAGTAGGTCGTCGTGAGGGAGTGGTTGAACCAGTAGCCAGCATCGCCCGCGTACATCGATACCCAATCGAAGCATCCGGCGTGGCAGACATAAGCCTTGTAGCGATCACCGCCTTTTTTCGCGCCATTGCGGCCATTCATCCACGCCACCATCTTGCCGCCGTAGCTGCCACCACTCGCGGCAAGGCGTTTTGAATCGATGTACCCCTGCTTCAACATGAAATCGGTAGCGGCCTCAACGTCGGCGTGCTCCTTGCTGCCGAAAGTGCCGGTGTTGGATTCGAGGAATTTATTTCCCCAGCCAAGTGAGCCGTGATAATTCACGCACACGACCACATACCCTTCAGCAGCGAACACCTGATTGTTCCAGCGCTGATGAAAATTATCGCCCCAGTTCGCATGCGGACCGCCGTGGATGTTGTGCAGCAGCGGCCATTTTTTCTTCGGATCGAAATTCGGCGGATAGACCACCCACATCTGCACCGGCTCGTTGTTCCAGCCTTTGATGGTGTGTTCCCTGACTTCACCCAGTTTGAATTTCGCCATCAAGGCATCGTTGAATGTTTCTATCGGCGCTTCGTTTTTTCCATCCGTGCCACACGCAAATACCTTGGGCGCGGCCGACATGTTGTTCCGCACGAACACAACCTTATCGGCCTTCACATCGAAATCGGTCACCGTGCCGCCCTGTGCGACCAACGCGGGCTTCTTAGCGTTGACAGGTAAACGCCACACATTCAAACGGCCAAATTCATCGGCCGTGAAATAGATGCTCTTTGCATCCGCAGCCCATCGCAGCGGTGGATTGATATTGCGATCCCAATGGCTGATTACCTTGACATTGCCACTCGCGCGGTCGATCAGCGCGACCTTGAAATCGTCATCCATCGAACGGCGCATGTTTTGCACGAGCAACGCAATCGACGCGCCATCTGGCGAATACGCGGGCGCGTAATGCGAGAACGGCGACGTCGTCGTCAGTGTCTTGAACGTCGCTTTCTTGATGTCGAATTCAGCGATGTGATGTTCCTGATCGCCGCGCGGATCCTTGTTCGGATTAAAGCAAAACGCGATGCTCTTCCCGTCGGGCGAAATATCGAAATCAGCCTGATTGGGATCCGAAGTTTGCAGCGCATATTTGGTGCCTGCAAACAAGTCGCGGCATTTTCCGCTCTTGATGTCCAGCACATGCACATGCGGCACGCGACCATCGGACAACCAGCGATCCCAATGGCGAAAATACGTGTGATCCACCACATGCGCCTTGACCTTATCGTCTTTCTTTTCCTTAAACCGCTTGGCTTGTTCTTTTTCACCACTGAGCGACGGCCACACCCATGAGATGAATGCGATCTTTGATGAATCAGGAAACCATTTGATGGCCGATACGCCGGTAGCGATGTTTGACATCCGCCGCGCTTCGCCACCATCGGGAGCAATAACGTAAAGCTGTGCTTCATCATCGGCGCTTTTGCCGTCACCGCGTTTACCGACAAACGCGATCATCGTGCCGTCCGGCGACCACTGCGGCTGCCCGTCTTTCTCACCGCATTGCGTTAGTTCACGCCCTTCCCCGCCAAACGTTGAAAGCAGCCACAGATGCGTGCTGCCCTTGTTCTCTTCCATGTCGTATTTGGTCACCGCCACACACACCTGCGCGCCGTCAGGCGAGAGCGAAGGTGACGCCGGGCGCTGGATTTTCCAGAGATCGTCAACGGTAATGGATTTTGTTTTTTGGGACATGGTGGCTGGCCGCAATTAGAAAAAAGGAAAAAAGAGATTCTACGCGTTCGCCGCATTTTAGTGACAAGAACCAGTCTCGGCGGGCGTTTACAGACATTTTTCGGCTGAAATGCACGCCAGTCCTTGTGTTTTACTTATTTATCAAATGATCCATCGCACTTGCGCAGCGCGAAAAGCAGCGACGCAGCTTGAATTGATCAGCCGCGTTGGCATGCAAAATTATTCGCAATCGCAAATGGAAGTGAAGCGCCGATTCACGATTTGCCGGGTAGATTGGCCGCAATATTTTTACGCTGTCATTTCGAACCCGGCTTCTCCGGGTGAGAAATCTGCTGTTAAAGACGTGAAGAAACAGCAGATTTCTCCTTCCGGTCGAAATGACAAAGTTTTTGGGGGGGATTCGCCGGGTATGCAACACACCCGTATAAATCGCCCGCATGAATCTGGGATCGCAACCTTCAGCGTAAAATAGTTCCATTCTCTCGATGAGACTTCAAAAAATGAAACCAAACGACCTAAAGCCCCAATTTAAATGGGATGACGCTTTTCTTCTCGATGACCAGCTCTCCGATGAAGAGCGCATGATTCGCGACTCCGCCCATGACTATTGTCAGGAAAAACTGCTGCCGCGCGTGCTGCTCGCCCACCGCCACGAGACTTTCGACCGCGAAATCATGAATGAGATGGGTGCGCTGGGGTTTCTGGGTTCCACCATTGAGGGCTACGGCTGCGCGGGCGTGAATCACGTGGCATACGGATTGATCGCACGCGAAGTTGAACGCGTCGATTCAGGTTACCGCTCTGCCATGAGTGTGCAATCTTCTCTGGTCATGCATCCCATCCACGCCTACGGCAACGAAGCGCAACGCGAAAAATGGCTGCCAAAACTTGCCACCGGCGAAATGGTCGGCTGCTTCGGACTTACTGAGCCCAACGCAGGATCGGATCCTTCTTCGATGGAAACGCGCGCGAAAAAAGTGGCTGGTGGTTATCAGTTGCACGGTGCCAAGATGTGGATTACCAATTCGCCCATCGCTGATGTGTTTGTGGTGTGGGCCAAAGATATGTCGGACAACGCAACCATTCGTGGCTTCGTGTTGGAAAAAGGCATGAAGGGTTTATCGGCACCAAAAATTGAAGGCAAGTTTTCGCTGCGCGCGTCGATCACTGGCGAAATCGTGATGGACGACGTATTCGTGCCGGAAGAAAATCTGTTGCCGAACGTGAAGGGCTTGAAGGGCCCGTTCGGATGTCTGAACAAAGCGCGTTACGGTATTTCCTGGGGCGCGATGGGTGCGGCAGAATTCTGCTGGCATGCGGCGCGCCAATACACGCTCGACCGCATCATGTTTGGAAAACCTCTCGCCGCCACGCAATTGGTGCAGAAAAAACTTGCCGACATGCAGACTGAAATTTCACTGGGGCTGCAAGGCTCGCTGCGCGTCGGCCGTCTGCTCGACGAAGGCCGCGCCACGCCGGAAATGATTTCACTCATCAAGCGCAATGGCTGCGGCAAGGCGCTCGACATCGCCCGCGTGGCGCGCGACATGCACGGCGGCAACGGCATCGCCGACGAATACCATGTCATCCGCCACATGATGAATCTTGAAGCTGTAAATACCTACGAAGGCACGCATGACGTGCATGCCCTCATTCTTGGGCGCGCACAAACGGGACTGAACGCGTTTGGCTCCTGATGCGATGAAGACTTCCACGTCTACGCGAGCGCAGTGATGGCAAAAGCGAAAATAGCGGCGGAATCGGCGGGTACGTCTGAATCTGCGAATTCTGAACCGCAGGATATTTTCGCGCTCATCGGCAAGGCTGAAAATATCGAGCAGGCGGCGGTCGCGATGCAGGCGATGTCGCACCCGCTGCGAATCAAAATTCTGTGCCTGCTATCGTCGGGCGAAATGATGGTGCAGGAAATTACCGATGCCGTCGGCTCCACGCAGAGCAATATCTCGCAACATCTCGCCATACTGCGGGCTTGCGGCATGATCCACTCGCGCAAAGTTGCCACCAAAGTTCTCTATCGCATTGAGGATGAGCGCATTCTCAAAATGATCAGTCTGACGCGTGATATTTTTTGCAGCGTTTGACGAAATAACTATTCAGAATGCTGTAAATGGATTTTCGTAGTGATACCGTCACCCGCCCAACGGCTGCCATGCGCGAAGCGATGCGAAGCGCCCCTGTCGGCGATGATGTTTACAATGAGGATCCGACCGTCAATGCGCTGGAAGAAAAAGCCGCCGCGATGCTGGGATTTGAAGCAGCGCTTTATGGCATTAGCGGCACCCAAACCAATCTGCTCGGATTGCTCGCGCATTGTGAGCGCGGCCATGAAGTGATCGTCGGCCAGATGGCACACACCTATCGTTGGGAAGCAGGCGGCATGGCGGTGCTGGGCTCGATCCAGCCGCAGCCGCTCGACCAACGCGCTGACGGCACCATGGACTTGGCCGCGATCGAGGCGGCGATCAAACCGGACGACGCGCACTATGCGATCACGCGCTTGATCGCGCTCGAGAACACCTGGAGCGGCAAAGTGCTTCCTGCTGATTACGCGCCAAAAGTAAAAGCACTGGCAAATGCGCGCGGTTTATCTACACATCTCGATGGCGCGCGGTTGTTTAATGCAGCAGTGCACAGTGCATCATCAACCGGCACGGCAATCGACGCAGCGAAAGAAATTTGCCGCTCGTTCGACACGGTGTCGGTGTGTTTGTCAAAAGGCCTCGGCGCACCGGTGGGCTCGCTTTTGCTGGGCACTAAGTCGCTGATCGCCAAGGCACGGCGCATGCGCAAGATGATCGGCGGCGGAATGCGACAGGCGGGTGTGATTGCGGCGGCGGGAAGTTATGCGCTTGATCACCACATTGAACGTCTCAAGTTGGATCACGACAATGCAACCTTGCTGGCAAGTGGCTTGGTTGAGTCTTCACGCGGGCAATTGAAAATCGACGCGCCACAGACAAATATTTTATGGGCCGAGGTACCCGCGCCTTTGTTCGATGCATTTAACGCGCACTTGAAATCGCACGACGTATTGGTCTCGGGCGCCTATGGAAAGCAGCGTTGGGTCACGCATCTGGATGTCTCCCGCGACGACATCAACCACGCGCTGGAGATCGTCGCCGCATTCTTTGCCAAAAACGCCAAACTCTAGCACTGGCGGGCTTTTCAGGCCATTTTGTGCCTCCGATGCCCGTCAAATGGCGATCTACGTTTTTAAATTGCAGTTAAACCGCGCGCATTCTAGCCGCTGATTTGGCGGCATTTCTGCCCACCCAACGTTCCAGATCCGCAATCGCGTCCGATAAATCCAGCGTTGCGCCGAACAAGCGTTCTTCGCGACGCAGCTTGGCAGTGCGCTTGAAGAGGCCGTGATCTAGCGTGCGCTTTTCATCGCGCAACACATCAAGATTCATCGTGATGCCGTATTTTTCGAGAATCGGTTCAAGTTCAAAATGGCGTTTCAATAAATCCTGACGGGTCCGCTGATAGGCGTGTTCGCATACTTGCCGGCGTGTGGCGTAACTGAAAATATTGGTAAAAAACATTTCGGTGTCGTCGCTGCGTGGCTCGAACAAAACCACGTCGGCATTTTTGTATTGCGTCACGTAGTTGGCCAGACTCACATGCATTCTTGAGTGGATGACAGCGCGATAGGTTTGCGCGAGCACCGCAGGCAATCCGCCCTCGACAAGCATTTTCATGTGCGATTGCTGGTTGATGCCAGCACGGCTTTTTGCCAGATTGGCATCGAACGGCACCAACGGATTCACACACAACACCAATTGCGCGCCCGCCTCCAACGCCACCGAGGCGTTTAATGTTTTCTTCAATGC